>NZ_QPEL01000040.1:0-66422 GCF_008368965.1 Bacillus sp. AY2-1
TTAGCCATAGAAAAACTGCAGTTCAATTGCAGCTCTTTTTTTAAGGGGGATAAAAGAATGCTTTATACATATACAGTAATGACGCAAGAAGAAGCGGAAGAGATTGCATATAACTGGCACTATGAAGGGAAATATTCTTTTTATGATATAGCGGCAGATGAAGAAGATTTAGATGAGTTTTTACATGATGAGAGTAGAGGGAATCATACATTTTCTGTAAAGGAAAATGGCACTCTCATTGGTTTTTTTACTGTTTGTAAAATGAATAATGGAACGGTTGATATAGGACTTGGAATGAGACCTGATATAACTGGCAATGGATTTGGTTTACAGTTCGTGAATGCGGGACTAGCTTTTAGTGAAGAAAAATATGGGTGCAATTATATAACACTATCAGTAGTGAAATTTAATGAGAGAGCTATTAAAGTATATAAAAGGGCAGGGTTTGAAGCAGTTGGGACGTTTATACAAAAAACAAACGGTAGTTGTTTTGAGTTTTTGAAAATGAATTATATATGTGGAAAATAACAAAAAACAGAAGAGGGTTCTTCTGTTTTTTGCAACTACATTAACTTTCAGTTGATAGCATGTGTACAGCTATTTCATGCATGTCTTTCAAACCTGATACTTGAGCGTATTCAGCAACAGTGATACTACTTGTTGTTAGAAGTTCGATAATATGTTCATCCATTCTTGACCAAGTTTTACCGCCAGAATTGTCATAAGAACTAATTAACTTTGTTAGTCCATCTTTCCCAAAGAGCAGATAATGGGAAGCGAAATCGATAGATACATCAGCTATCCCTACTTCTGTCCAATCGATTAAGCCAGTTACATTATTTTTCTTATCAATCAGGATATGACCTGGATGTATATCCCCGTGCTTTACTCCTACATGAGATGGCCAAAAAGAGTCTTCAGCTAGCCATGCTTGCCAACGATCCCATAAGTTTTGATTGATGTGGTATTGTTCCTTCACTCGATTCATCCTTTGTTTCATAGAAGTTCTTAATTCATTAGCAGTAAGAATTTCAACACCTATATTATTAAATTTTTGCTGAGGTAATGAGTGTAAATTCGCTAGAACTTTTCCTAATGAAATATTGTATTCAGTTGGTGCATTCTTTTCATTAAAGTTCCATATATATTCTTGTCGTTCTATATCGATAGTAGCGGCAGGAACGCCACTTAGTTGTTTATAAGCGATTAGTTCCTCAGAGAATATAGACCAATCAGGAACTTGGAATTCTACATGTTTTTTCATAAGTTCTAATGCTTTTTTTCTCGTTGGACATGTCTCATAGATTCTGGTCTACGAGGAATTCTTAGTATCCATTTATCTCCGTTTTGTTCTTTAACGTGTGCTACTTGAAAGTCAACGCCAGATTCATTAATTACTATTGAATCTTCTAATATATTTAGTCCTTCCTTATTTGCTAATTGTTTAACTTTAAGTGTATTCATTCCCATTTCCTCCAAATGTTTATTCTAATTTTAATGTTTTCTGTTACTAATTGTTTCTAACTACATCAATATGATTAAAGTAGCGAGATATAAGGAAATGTAATCATAAAAAAACCACAGACGAGCTTCTGTCTGTGGTTAAGAGTAAACGAGGATATAATGAATAAACGCCTCTCTTTGTATGAAAAAATATACGAAAAAAAGACAGACGTATATCTGCCTTTCTTCATGTGGAAAGTGTACTCTTCCGTTGAAGATTATTAAAAATGTGCAGACTAATCCCGTTTACTCTGCTTTATGAAAACAGAGCCTTTGAACATATTAAGTTACTTATTGTTCAAAGTTTGCTGACGTAGTCTTCCTGCGTGCATCATCTTTAATAATCCTCCTTTTAATAGTATGGTAACACTATACTTTGTTTATAAGTAAATATCAATAAAAAATACTAGATATAATATCTTAAAAATCGAATTAACTAAAAATTTATATTCGGAAAATAGAGATAAAGGATATTTGCTTTTGTAATTGGAAATTGTGGAAGAAGATGTGTATGATAGAATTTTAGTAGTAAATAGTAGGTTTAGCAAGGAAAGGTAGAGGTAGTATGATTACAATTAAAACGAAAAATGAAATAGATTTGATGCATGAATCTGGAAAATTACTTGCTTCATGTCATAAAGAAATTGCGAAAATGATAAAGCCAGGTATAAAGACACAAGAGATTGATACGTTTGTTGAAATGTATTTAAAACAGCATGGTGCCACATCTGAACAGAAAGGTTACAATGGGTATCCATATGCGATATGTGCATCTGTAAACGATGAAATGTGTCATGGGTTTCCGGCCGATGTTCCTTTAAATGAAGGAGATATTGTAACAATTGACATGGTAGTAAACTTAAATGGTGGTCTTTCAGATTCTGCTTGGACGTATAGAGTTGGAAATGTTTCTGAGGAAGCGGAAAGGTTAATGGTAGTAGCTGAGAATGCATTGTATAAAGGGATTGATCAGGCGGTAATCGGTAATCATGTAGGAGACATTGGGTATGCAATTGAGAGTTATGTAGCAAATGAAGGTTTTTCTGTCGCAAGAGACTTTACGGGACATGGAATAGGTAAAGAGATCCATGAAGAACCAGCAATTTTTCATTTTGGGAAACAAGGACAAGGGCCTGAGTTGCAAGAAGGAATGGTAATTACAATTGAGCCAATTGTAAATGTAGGTATGCGATATTCTAAAGTAGATTTAAATGGATGGGCTGCAAGAACGATGGACGGGAAATTATCAGCGCAATATGAGCATACAATTGCAATTACAAAAGATGGGCCAATTGTTTTAACGACGCTTTGAAATAATATGTAAGAGTTTACAAAACTCGAACGAAAATGATGTTTTTATAAAATTTGTACGTGTTTTGTTAATAAATACTTTTCAAAGTATAAAAAGTGCGTTATAATCCATCTATAAAATAAATAGTTAGCTACACTCATATAATCGCGGGGATATGGCCTGCAAGTTTCTACCGAAGTACCGTAAATACTTTGACTATGAGTGAGGACGAATATATTGCTTGTTTAGCATTCTTTTTTGCGAAACTCCAAAAGCGCGTCTCTCACTTGTAACGAGTGGTGGCGGCTTTTGGAGTTTTTTATTGCATAAGAGGGGGAACAAACATGAAAGTATTACAAGAAAAGATTTTGAACGAAGGAAAGGTTTTATCTGGTGACGTATTAAAGGTAGATGCATTTTTAAATCATCAAATTGACCCAGTACTTATGCAAGAGATTGGAAAAGAATTTGCTAAACGTTTTAAAGAAGAGAACATTACAAAAATCGTAACGATTGAATCTTCAGGCATCGCACCAGCAGTTATGGCTGCATTAGAGCTTGGTGTAAAAGTAATCTTTGCAAGAAAACGTAAATCGTTAACGTTACAAGATAATATGTACGTTGCAAACGTATACTCATTTACGAAACAAGAAACGAATGAAATTTCATTATCTCGCAATCATATCGATGAAAATGATCGTGTATTAATCATCGATGACTTTTTAGCAAACGGTCAGGCTGCTTTAGGTTTAATGAGTTTAGTAGAGCAAGCTGGAGCGAGTATTGCAGGAATTGGAATTGTTATTGAAAAAGCATTTCAAGATGGAGGAAAGAAGCTTCGTGAACAAGGCGTTCGTGTTGAATCACTAGCAGAAATTGCATCACTTGATAACGGCACAGTTACATTTGTACAGCATGAAACTGCGGAGGTGAAATAAGCAATGAAGCAGCATCCATTTAAAATTGCATCGCTTGGTATGCAGCATATGCTTGCTATGTATGCTGGCGCAATTATCGTACCGCTTATTGTAGGCGGCGGACTTGGTTTAAATCAAAAAGAGTTAACATACTTAGTCTCAATTGATTTATTAATGTGCGGCGTTGCGACAATTTTACAAGCATTATCAAATCGCTTTTTCGGTATTGGACTCCCAGTTGTACTTGGTTGTACATTTACAGCGGTTGGGCCGATGATTGCAATTGGAAAACAATACGGTGTGTCTTCTATCTATGGGGCAATTATTGCTGCCGGGTTATTCGTTGTTATTTTTGCGAAATTATTTGGAAAGCTTGTAAAACTGTTTCCACCAGTTGTAACAGGGTCTGTCGTTACAGTAATTGGAGTTACACTTGTTCCAGCCGCTATTAATGATATGGCTGGTGGAGTAGGAAGCAAAGATTTCGGAAGTCTTGAAAACTTAGCGTTAGCATTTGGAGTGTTATTATTTATCATCATTATGTATCGTTTCTTTGATGGGTTTATCCGTTCAATTTCTATTCTATTAGGTTTGTTGTTCGGTACTATCGCTGCAGCATTTATGGGGAAAGTAAGCTTGCAAGCAGTTGGAGAGGCGGATTGGTTCCATGGTATTCAGCCATTTTACTTCGGTACACCAACATTTGAATTAACACCAATTATTACAATGATTCTCGTTGCTTGTGTAGGGATTGTAGAAGCAACAGGTGTATACTTTGCATTATCTGATATTTGCAATAAAAAAATCGGTGAAAAAGAATTAACAAAAGGGTATCGTGCAGAAGGATTAGCGATGGTGTTAGGTGGTATTTTTAACGCGTTCCCATATACAACATACTCTCAAAACGTAGGACTTGTTCAATTAACTGGAGTAAGAAATCGCGTTATTATTTATACTTGCGGTGGTATGTTAATCGCTCTTGGGTTTATTCCGAAAATTGCAGCTATCACAACAATTATTCCGAAGTCAGTACTTGGCGGTGCTATGCTCGCAATGTTTGGTATGGTTATGGCATATGGTATTAAAATGTTAAGTAGCGTTGACTTTGGAAGACAAGAAAACTTATTAATCGTTGCATGTTCTGTTGGAATTGGGCTTGGCGTAACAGTCGTTCCTACATTATTCTCACAACTTCCAGAAAGCATTCGTATTTTAACAGATAACGGAATTGTACTTGGAAGTGCATCAGCAGTATTGTTAAATATCGTATTTAATATGGTGCCGCAGCGCAAAGTGAAAGTAAAAGAAGAGCCGGTGTCTATGCAAAGTGCAGTAAGAGAAGCGTAAAAAAGCAAGGTCTCGTTATGAGACCTTGCTTTTCTTTTTAAGTGGCATCATTTTCCCGTAAGTACCAAGACGCCAAATGTACTCAAGTGGCCCGTATTGGTAATGTGAAAGCCACCAGCGGCTAATAAAGATTTGTAACGTGTAGAAACCGACGCAGAATAGTGGTCCAACCCATAATGGAGCAAGATAATCATTTTTGAATAGTAGCCCAAATACAAGTAATGTAACAATTGTATGTGAGATGTAATTCGTTAACGCCATTCGTCCAACGTATTGGAATGGACGTAATACTGTTTGCCATTTTTCTTTTTGTAATAAACGCATTAACGTGACAATGTAGAAGATGAACAATGTCTTTCCGCTTATCATCGTAATACCCATAAGTGAAAATGGTGTGTATGGTTGATTGTTCATAAAGAAGTAAACCATAATAAACCACATCGGTAATGTTAAAATGAACATAATGATTTGCCATTTTTTAAGTTTTGGATCTAATTCCTTAGCACGGCGGAAAATGTCTTTTTTACCGGCATATAATCCGAGTAAAAACAATCCTAGTGTTTCAGGAAGCATAATAAGACTGTTACTTATTGCTTCAGAATAGAAAGAATAGAATCTGTCTGTAATTTGTAAGCCCCAGTTTTCTAACGGCATAATGGCTATGGAAAGGCCTAGTTCATCTACCGGCACTAATAACATGACAAGAGAACCTAATAATGTGAACAATTGCATGAAACTTAATAGTACAATTGACCATATTAAAATAGTACGTGTCTTTCTTTTGTAAAATAAAAATAAGAAAAACCCGGTAATTGCATAAGTATGTAAAATGTCACCGTCCCATAAAAGAACGTAATGTAAGAACCCAAATAATAATAAGATAAGTAAGCGGCGAACAAACAAAGTTTTTGGACGATCGGTCTTCGCCTCAGCACGATTCATAAAAATATAAAAACCTAATCCGAATAAAAACGAAAAAATTGTATAAAATTTCGTTTGAATAAACATATCGTAAAATAGGCGAATATAGCTGTCTATCCCTTCGTAAATTCCTGTAATATCACGTGAGTCAACCCCGGCAATAATTGGCCAGTTAACAAGAAAAATACCTAATACAGCTATTCCTCTAATAATATCGATGGAATGTATCCTCTCGCCTTGTGAAATGTTTTGTGTCATTATTTTCCTCCTTGTTAAGTAATTCCCTTTTATTATACAAAATGTAAAGAAGAGGGTATATAGGTAATTTCCAATTTTTAAAACTGTTAAGATGCGTATTATGAGATATAATAAGAGTGCACAACAAGTTTTAACCTTCTTCAAAACAGGCAGTAAAGCTCCTTCCTATAAGGGGCTTTCTTTATGAAAAGTGTTGATAATGATTCTCTTTAATGATAAACTGTATTCAAAAGTGATAATCATTATCAAAAAAGGTTGGTGCGTAAGTATGGTATATGCATTAGTAGCAGGTACAGTCGTTGTATATGCAGTTATTACAAAGTATGTTTTAAATGGAGTAGGAACAGCAAAATGAGTGATATGACATAAAATCCCTTTCATTTGTAAAAAGAATGAAAGGGATTTTTTATTTTTAATGAGAATATGCTGAAAATTTAGTATGATAGTAAAGTGAAACTGTAATCAATGGGTAGGTGTAACTCTCACTGGTTATGAGCTCGCAAATAGCAGGGAAAAGTATATACATCTTGGATAAAGGGGAACAAGGGGATGACAAACATAGTACAGACAAACGGTATGAGAAAACTTGTTTGTTTTTATGAAGAGTGGCAAAAACACGGCGATGCAGAGAATAGTTTAAAGTTGTTTGAGGTGATTCAAAAATATAAACAAGAACAGCTTATGATAGCGTTCTGCGGTCACTTCTCTGCAGGGAAATCAACGATGATGAATCATCTATATAAAGCACAGTTGTTACCAACAAGTCCAATTCCGACAAGCGCTAACGTCGTTAAAATTGAAAAGGGATTTGATCGTGTTGTTGTAACGATTAAATCTGGAGAACAGTACGAATATGATGGTGCATATTCAGCGGAAGAATTAAAACAAATTTGTAAAGACGGTGATGAGGTAATTGGTGTTCATATTTATCGGAATGATGCGCCAATTCCTGAGGGTGTTATGTTAGTTGATACACCAGGGATTGATTCAACAGATGATGCCCATCAATTAGCGACAGAATCAACGCTGCATCTAGCAGACGTAATTTTTTATATGATGGATTATAATCACGTCCAATCGGAAGTGAATTTACAATTTGTTAAAGAATTGAAACAACGTAATAAAACGGTTTATCTCGTTGTAAATCAAATAGATAAACATAAAGAAAATGAATTATCGTTTGAGGATTATAAAGATAGTGTAAAACAATCGTTCTCTAACTGGGATATTGAAGTAGATGGAGTTTATTATACGTCATTAAGAATGATGAACCATCCACAAAATGAAATTGGAAGCTTAGAAACATTAATTACATCTATTATGAAAGAAAAAGAGCAGTATGTAAGAGATGGAATGGAGCGAGAAACAGAATATTTAATGGGGGAACATTTCTCGTTTATTCTTTCTGAAAATGAAAAAGCTCTTTTGACATATGAGGAAGAGTTAGCATCACCGCTTTCGATTTCAGAAATAGTTGAAAAGAAAGAAGAGCTAACGGAAATTAAACATCGCGAGGCTAGTAAAGAATCTCATGTGAGAAACGAATTTATAAAAGGTTTACAAGCTATATTAGATAACGCGTATTTAATGCCATTTGAAATGAGAGAATTGGCAAATGCATATTTAGAAACGAAATTAACAAAGTTTAAAGTTGGTTTGCTATTTGCAAAAGGAAAGACGGAGCAAGAAAAACAAAGACGTGTAGAGGCGTTTTATTCTGCCCTTCAAAAGACTGTTGAAACGCAACTTGATTTTCATGTGAAAGAATTTATTGTGGCCTTCTTAAAAGAAGAAGGATTGTTCACGGAGGAAATTGGGAAAGACATATATGCTTTAGAAATTGCTTTTGGACCAGAAATGTTAGCTGAAGTCATTAAACAAGGTGCAGGTTTCACAGGTGATTACTTACTTCTTTATACAGCGGATGTAGCGAATGAACTGAAGAAACGTTATTTTACAAAAGCTCAGCAAATTTTTGATAAAAGTGCAGTCGTTTTAAAGCAAAAGGTGAAGGAAGCAGTTGCTCGTATGGAACAAGAGATTGAAAAATATACGATGTTGCAAACGGCAAAAGAGACGGAATTACAATACAGTAACAATTTAGAGACATATGAAAGTTATTTACAAAATATTTGGCGCGAGCGTGTTGCTACACCAGAAGGATTGCAAATAGAGGAGATATTGCAACGTGAAAAACAAATTGTTAGTGAGAAATTTACACTACAAGAGCAGGAGATTGTAAATGATAACGGGGCGGCTCATGAAGAAGAGATAAAAGGAACAGCAGTTTTAAATATTCAGCGTATATTAGAGAAAGTGAAGAAAGCTGAAATGATATTAGAGCCATTGCCAGCGCTGAAACATGTACAGCAAGAGGTAATAGAAAAAAGGCGTCGTGTGGAAACGAAACAATTTACAGTAGCGTTATTCGGAGCTTTTAGTGCTGGAAAATCATCATTTGCCAATGCCTTACTAGGTGAGAAGGTACTTCCTGTATCACCAAATCCGACGACGGCAACGATTAATCAAATTTTGCCGGTTACAGAGGAAAAACCACACGGAACAGTAATGGTTCAATTCAAATCAAAGCAAGCTTTATTAGAAGATATGAAAGCTGTTTATAAGCTGTTTCATTATGAGATTACTACGTTAGATGAGGCGTTAGCACAAATTGATAAAGTTATGAAATATCCTTCACCAACTGGGAAGCAAAAAACAACATTTAGCTTTTTACGAGCGGTACAAAAAGGGTATGATGCAGTTTCTACTTATTTAGGAGAACAAGTACAAGTTACATTAGAAGAGTTCTCTGATTATGTAGCGAACGAAGAAAAATCATGCTTCGTTGAGTATATGGAGCTTTATTATGATTGTGCTTTAACAAGGCAGGGAGTAGCGCTTGTAGACACACCTGGAGCGGATTCTATTAATGCTCGCCATACGGATGTTGCATTCCAGTATATTAAAAACGCAGATGCTATTTTATTTGTAACATATTATAACCATGTATTCTCTCGTGCGGATCGTGAATTTTTAATTCAGCTTGGTCGTGTAAAGGATACTTTTGCCCTTGATAAAATGTTCTTCTTAATTAATGCGGCGGATTTAGCAGAGTCTGAAGAAGAACTTGAAATGGTAAAAGGTTATATCGCAGATCAGCTACTGCAATACGGTATTAGAAATCCGCGTTTATTTGCAATTTCAAGTTTATGTGCGCTTGAAGAGAAACAAGGAAAGAGTGTTGAAAAAGAGAAGTATGGTATTTTACAAAACTCTGGAATTACTAAGTTTGAGGAATCATTTACGTCCTTTATGATGAGAGATTTAATGCTTGTTTCTGTGCATGCTCTATACGGTGCGTTGCAAGGGGCAGATCAGCTTTTAGTAAACATGATAAATGGTGCAAAGCAGGGGAATGAAGAGAAAGAGAAGCAAACGAAAAAATATGAAGCAGAGCGTGATCAACTACTTCATATCATTTCATCATATAGTGTACTTGCTGAAGAACAGGCGATGCAAAATGAAGTGAAAGAGTTGCTTTATTACGTGCAACAGCGTCTATTCCTACGTTATAACGATGTGTTTACTGAATTTATTAATCCGGCGTCACTTCGAACGGATGGAAATGTGAAAACACAATTGCAACAGTGTGTTATGGAATTAGTAGCATTTATTCAGCATGATTTATTACAAGAAATGCGTGCGACATCATTACGTCTTGAAAAATGGATAGACGAAGCGATGAAGCGTGCAAAGGACGAAATTGTAGTGAACTGTAAAGTAGAAAATCAATCAATTTCTATGAATGGAACAGTGGAGTATGAATATAAAGATATTACACATAAAGAACCGTTCCCTTCAGTTGAAATAAAAGATTTCAAAAAAGCACTGGCACATTTTAAAAATGAAAAAAGCTTTTTTGAAAAAAATGATAAAGCATTCATGCAAGAAGAGGCTAAAGTTGTATTAGAACCTTTCGTATCAAACTATGTAGCTGATGAAAAAGATTTATTTGTTCATCATTATAAGCAAGAGTGGGATTTGAAATGGAACTTATTCCAAAAAGTAATGCAGCAAGATGTGATGAATTATTATGAAAGTATATTATTTGCATTGGCTGAAACGATTGATGTATCTCTATATGAGCAAAGTAAAGAACAATTGCACAAGCAGTTAGTAGAGATTGAAAAAGAAATTTATGTTATATAGTCGTTATGAGAAAAAGATTCGTTCAATTTTCTTTTGCAGTACAGTATCTAAAGATTTTACAAATCCAGCAAATTCATCGGTAGAAATCATATGAGTAAGAACGAGTCGTCTGCCGTCTGGTGTTTCACCGCATAAGACGAATGAAGAAAATTCATATGTTTTATTTTCTACTACTAATTTTGGATAGGAATACGTGTCGCTTTTCTTCTTCTTTCCATCAATAGAGATGACGTTGCATTTTTTCTCATTGTTGTCCATGATGAACCCCTCCTTTCTATTACTTATGGTAGACAAGGAGGGTTTAGAACAATAGAGAAAGGGGAATTTTTATGGGTGTAGTAATAGAGTATATTTCGAAAGAAGAAGCTATACCGAAGTCTTTATTGCTACTTGCTGATCCAAGTGAACGGCAAATAGCTACATATGTACAAAGAGGATTAACATACGTAGCAAAGCAAGAGGGTAGCGTTATCGGTGTATATGTTCTTTTGGAAACAAGGCCAAAGACGATGGAAATCATGAATATTGCGGTTGCAGAGCATGTGCAAGGAAAAGGGATTGGAAAGAAGCTAGTAAGTCATGCTGTAGAAACTGCTAAAGGATATGGTATGTCAAAACTGGAAGTTGGTACAGGCAATTCTAGTGTTTCACAACTTGCTTTATATCAAAAATGTGGATTTCGTATTTTTTCTATTGATTTTGATTACTTTTCGAAGCATTATGAAGAAGAGATTATTGAAAATGGCATTGTATGCCGTGATATGATTCGGCTTGCAATGGAATTGAATTAGAACGTATAACTTATTTAGGGGGAAGAGAAGATGGAAGTACATAAAGCAATTACAGCACATTCTCGTAAACAAAATGAAAGTGTAAAAGCATGTTTACAATTAGATGCGCAGCGTGAAGCAGCTATTGAAGCAGCCGTATCTCTTGCGTCAAATGGGAAAGAATTTTCGGTTGATGTCATTAATGTTGTAACAAAGCAAATTAATGATCTTGCAAAAAATGGTGTTACCTTGCAGCGTAAATATGTTACAGAAGAAATGGTTATGGAGTATGTAAGTCGTTTACAAGAGAAAGAAGGTCGTTAAAGATGATAGTTACAGTCGAATGGTTACGTGAGCATATAGAAGATGAGAACGTCCGTGTAATCGATTGTCGTTTTGATTTAGCGAATCCTAATTGGGGTAGAGAAAAGTATGAAGAAGAACATATTCCTCATGCTTTATATTTTGATTTGAATTTAGATTTATCAAGTCCTATAGTAGAGCATGGTGGCCGCCACCCGTTGCCAAGCATTGAAGAGTTTGCGGACAAGCTTTCGGAGGTTGGTATTGATGAACATACGACAGTAATTGCGTATGACAGTCAAGCTGGTGCAAATGCTGCTCGTTTATGGTGGTTATGTAACTATGTAGGACATGAGAAAGTATATATATTAGATGGTGGTTTCCCGGTTTGGAAAGAGAATGGACTACCGACAACAACGGAAATTCCTGTTGTTATACGAAAAACATTCAAAACAAACATACAAGATCATATGCTTGTATCGATGGAAACAGTAAGAGAGAATATCCAGGCAGGTGCAGATGTTACGTTAATTGATTCAAGAGAGCCAAAACGTTATGCTGGTGTAGAGGAACTTGTCGATCATAAAGCAGGACATATTCCGACAGCAGCAAACTATTTTTGGAAGGATGGAATGTTGCAATCAGGACAATTTAAGAATGAAGCTGAGCAACAAGGACGATTCCAAAATCTGTCGAAAGATAAGGAAACCATTGTATATTGTGGTTCTGGTGTTACGGCATGTCCAAATATCATTGCGTTAAAATTGGCTGGATTCCAAAATGTTAAATTGTATGCGGGTAGCTGGAGTGATTGGATTTCTTATCCGGAAAATCAAATTGCAAAAGAAGAAGATTAATCACTTGCATGCAAAAATAATTTGTATTAAAATAAGGTCACAAGCAAGAGATTGCTCGAAAAACTTTGTATTTTACACATTGGAAACAATGTGATAATATAACGACAAGTAAATAATACATCCTGCGGTGTACGTAACTTATTTATGTCTAAAACCGATGTTAGTTATACGGAAGCTCAATATTTAGCGACCATCATCAAGCCTTCCTTGTGGAGGAAGATGTACGGTAACTGTGAGGGCATCCACCTGCGAGTAGCGGGTTTTTGGACATTTACGAGGAGCGGCACGTGCGGGGGTCTTATTTCAACTAACCTTATATAAAATTCCTACGGTGTACGTAGCTTATGCATGTCTTAAACCAATAAGTTTAATATGGAAGTTCAATATTTAAATGTAGCTAACATGCCATCTTTTTAAGAAGGAAGTTACAAACATTTGTGAGAGCATCCACCTGTGAGAGCAGGTTTATGGACATCTAGAGAGAACGGCATATGTGGGGCTATATAAAAACCTTACGTTTTATACGTAAGGTTTTTTTGTTGCATAGATATATCAATATTATCTTGATTCACCTGTGAAGTTTCCGTAATAAATGTAGCACTTTCTGTCTTCATCAATCTCTCTTGAATCCAAGGAGAATTCCATAGACATGCCGTCTCGCTGAATATATATAATATCTGAATGAAGAGATGGTAAAATTTCTTCGTAGTTCCATACATCTTGACTATCTACTAAGCTTGAACTCGTTTCACTTAGTTCTCTAATTTCAAAACCGATGTGGGAGTATGTAGGGTCTGAAGGGTCATTGGCGAAAACTTCTTTTTGAATATAAATAACTGCTGTTCCGTCTGGATCAACCGAAGTTGCAGTAACAACATAAGTATTTTTCTCTTTAATAAAATATTCACAAGTCATGCGTGCGATAATTTCAGAATTAGAAATATTGGCGTAGTTCCATAAAGCAGGATACCCTTTCGTTTCATCATTAAGTCGATATTCTAAGCGCATTTCATCCCTCTTCTTCCTTTTTCTTCTACTTTATCATGCCATCCTATATAATAGGAATAGAATTTAAAAAGGGGAGTGCGAAGGTGACAAAAACGAAATGGCTAGTAGGTGGTGTCGTAACGTCTTTAATGACTGGCACTTTATTTGGTTGCGCACAAGATCTTCCCCCAAAACCGAATGATAATAGTTGTTCTGATTGGGATTGGGATGATGAACTTGGGGTATGGCAGTGTGATGATAGTAGTTCAGGTTATCGTGGGCATTATTTCTATGGTGGGCGATATTATCAAAATAAATCCACTTTTAAAAATTCATCGGCGTTTAAATCGTATCAATCGTCTGCTGAATTTAAAGGTGGAATTGGAAGCGGTTCAAAGGGAGGATTTGGGGGCTAAAATATGTCGCAATACATAAGGGATCGAAAAGATTTTTATTTAAAATATCCGAATTTTTGGTCGGATTTATATGAATGTGAATATAGTTTGTTTCATGTTTTTTCTATAACAAATCAGACTTTGGAACAATTACACTTAGCGACTGAACGAATGGGTAAAATATTTTTTAAGACTGCTAGACTTTTGAGAAATTTAAGTGACGAACAGCTTCTTGAGCTTGGTTTTCCTCCTGCGAGCTTATCATTCATTAGAATGAAAGGATTATATCCTGAATCTGTTATTTCACGATTTGATTTCGTTATAACGGTTGATAACCAAATTAAAATGCTTGAGTTTAATAGTGATACACCAACTTTTATTATGGAATGCTTTCAAATGAATGGAAAAGTTTGTGAAAACCTAGGTTATGATGATCCAAACTCGGATCAAGAACGATTACTATCTTCTGGTGTTACGAAAGCTGTAATGGAAGCGACAAAGGGATTAGACAATCCAAATGTTGTTTTTACAGCACATCATGAACATATTGAGGATTGGAATACGACTATGTATTTAAGTCAGTTATGCCATGTTGAAAATAAAGTAGTGCCAATGTCAGAACTTAGAATTACGAAAGGTGCTCTAGTTGATAAAGATGGGGCGAAGATTGATGTTTTATATCGTCAAACATATCCGATAGAAGATTTAATTGAGGATCAAGATCCTGAAACAGGAGATTTGGTAGGTGTGGAACTGCTGCAACTTGTAAAAGCCGGAAAGCTTTTTATAATAAATCCTTTGTCAGCATTTTTACTTCAGCCAAAATCAATTCAGTGTCTTATTTGGGGGTTAGCAGAAGAAGAGGTCTTTTATACAAACGAGGAACAACAGTGGATTAAAGAATATATGTTACCTACATATTTAGAACCAGATTTATTTTTAGGAAAAGGTTCTTTCGTTCAAAAACCTTCATTTGGTAGAGAAGGAGATACAATTACGATTCGCGATAAGGATGAAAATATTATGCTTCAAAATGCACATCAAACGTATAAAACTTCACTGCCGATATTTCAAAAGTATATAGAACTTCCAGTCGTATCCTTGGAAACAGAAAAAGGGATGGAGAAACTGTCGTATGTGTTTGGTTCTTTTTTAATTGCTGGAAAAGCAAGTAGTATCGGTATTCGCGCGGGAGAAAAGATTACAGGAAATGAATCGTACTATTTACCGGTAGGTATAAAAAGGAGGGGGAAAAATGATTAATTTTTTATCATATTTAGCAGTAACACTCGGACTTTTATGTATTGGTCTGTTCTTGATGGAAGTGACAACGAAAGTTAAGGAATTTAAGTTAATGGCTCAAGGGAATAAGGCGGTAAGCTATGTGCTTGGAGGACGATTACTTGGGTTAGCTATTGTTTTATATTCGACAGCAGCTAATTCAATTTCACTTCTTGATATGATTTCGTGGGGAGCAGTTGGGATTTTGGCTCAAATTATCGTTTTTTATTTAGCTGAGTGGCTTACACCACGCTTTAATATAAACAAAAGTCTTGAAGAAGATAATCAAGCAGTCGGTCTTTTTCTTATGTTTTTATCGCTTTCAATTGGGATTGTAATTGCTGGCTGTATAACTTATTAAAAACTTTACGTTTAAACGTAAAGTTTTTTATTTTATTCCGCTATTTGCCGGGCAGCCTGATTGGTGAGGGCTAATAATCAGTGGGGGATGAACAAAACCCCACTGATTAAAGTTTCACTTTATATATGTTAGTTTGCCATACCTTTTGAAAAAATTGTAGGCTACGGTTGACATCTATTTTAAATAAGAGTAACATTTTCAATGTAATGAAAATAAGTCTCTGTTAGGTGAGGCTCCTGTATAGAGAAATGCTACTGCCCAAAAATGTCGAGAGACGCCAATGGGTCAACAGGAATGATCGAATTAAGGTTTTTCTTAACGTAGCTGGTAATGTACCTATGCTATACAGTGCTAAAACTCGGTGAGGGAGAGGTCCGTAGATTTCTAATTATATTAGAAATCGTTTATTTGTGTATGTAATGGCCACTACTCTCTTAAGGGTAGGGGTCTTTTTTGTTACCAAGCTATGAGTAATTTCATAGTATAAACTATAAAATTAAACGAGGAGGTGAGGAGCATGTCAAATTCTGACTCGGTTCCGTTACCCATATACTTCAAATCAAAAATATATGATGTAGGCAGGAAACGATTTGTTCCTCCCTCTATATTTATCACAATGTAGCGTTTATAAAGCGCTAGACACTTTCACAGTAAAGTGGATAAATTGAGAAACAAAGCGTTTCTTCCTATGTTGTAAAGGAGGAGACGATAATATGTTATATGCAAACAAAACTGTGGGTAACACGTCATATAAACTAAGTAAAAAATCAATAAAAGAACAAACAATGCTTCAAAAAAATAAAGATTTATTAATTGAAATTGCAACAAGAGATGTAAAATCTGTATTTGCATATTTTAAAACAACAAGAGACGGACTATCAATGAAAGAGGCACAAAAACGTATTCAAGTATATGGCCGAAATGAACTAACTTCAAAAAGAGCACTTCTTGCAGAAGTAATGATGAAGCTTGGTGGCATGATCCCAGGTTTTTCAAAACAACGTGTGTGTGATGAATTACAACGTGAAACGATTACTGTATCTAGAGTAGAATGTTCTAGTAGTACAGGGCTAAATAGTGAACTGAAAATGATGGAGATACCAGTGCAAGAACTTGTACCTGGAGATATGATTTTTCTTTCGGCTGGAGATGCTGTGCCAGCTGATGTACGTATTATTTATGCAGATGATTTATTAGTAAATGAGTCTGTGTTAACGGGAAACGAAGCGAGTATAGAGAAGTTTGAAAGCTGCTATCACCTTGAACGTAAACGATTTATTCCATTAAAACGGATGAAAGATTATAATCCACTTGAGCTTGAAAATGTATGTTTTAAAGGTTCGCATATTGTTAGTGGAAATGCAAAGGCTGTCGTTGTTTCTACTGGAAAAAATACGTATTCAGGCATATTGCATACTTGTTGTAGTAGGATGTCTTAATGTGTTAATGGTGCTAAATATAAAAAAACCATGTATAATAGACAAAGTTGAGCAAAAACGTAGAATGGTAATCTATTTATATAACCTTACGTGATAACGTGAGGTTATTATTTTTTTAATAGGAGAGGAATTATGAAAAAAGTATTATTAGTTGATGGTATGGCACTATTATTTCGTGCTTTTTACGCAACAAGTGTCTACGGACAATTTATGAAACGACAAGATGGAACCCCTACAAACGGGATTCATGGTTATATGAAACACTTGTTAACAGCTACGCAAGCGATCGAACCAACACATATCGTTACATGCTGGGATATGGGAAGTACGACATTTAGAACAGAATCGTTCTCGAATTATAAAGCAAATCGTGCAGCGCCACCAGAAGAATTAATTCCTCAATTTGATTTAGTGCAAGAAATGACTGCGAAATTATCCATTCCAGTTATCGGTATGAAAGGCTACGAAGCCGATGATTGTATCGGTACGCTTGCAAAACAATATTGCAATGAAGCTGAAGTTTATATTTTAACTGGTGATACAGATTTACTTCAACTTGTTGATAAGAACGTTACAGTTATGCTTCTGCGTAAAGGAATTGGAAATTACGAATATTACACACCGGAGAAAATCATGGAAGAAAAAGGTGTAGAGCCGTGGCAAATCGTCCATGCAAAAGCTTTCATGGGAGATACAAGTGATAATTATCCAGGTGTAAAAGGTATCGGTGAAAAAACAGCGTATAAGCTTATTCAAGAGCACGGAACAGTATCCGCTGTACTAGAAAATGTAGAATCATTAACGAAAGCGCAGCGTACGAAGATTGAAAGTGATTTAGAGAACTTAAATATTTCGTTGCAATTAGCACAAATTCACTGTGAAGTTCCAATTTCATGTTCACTAGAAGAGGGACTACACACAATGGATGAAGAAAAACTTAAATTTGTTTGTGAAGAAATGAATTGGGGAAGACCTGAAATATTAATAAATATGCTATAAATAGTTTAGAAAGAGGGATGTTGCATAAGTCGAACTTTGACTTATGCAACACCTTCTTTTTGTTTTTGTAAACAGTATTATAGTAAATAAAATTATGTCGAAATCAATTTTAAATATATAAATGTTTCGACAAGATATAATGATAAAAGTTGATGGAAATAGTAATTTTTATAATGAAGTGAATTAATTTCAACATAGTTTTAGAGAGTCTTTTTTTCGTGTTCACAAAGTTGTCAGAAAATAAACGGATTTTTCATATGAAGTTCAAATAGAATTCACAACAATCAATTATTATAAGGACACACAGATAATTCTTTATCTTTTATATAAACCATCCCCCAAGGAGGACAATGAAAATGAGAAAAAAAGTGAGAAAATCTTTTAAACAATTATTAATTGAAAATAAACAATCACTATTAAATAATAAAGAAAATATGAAAGAAATTGAAGAAAGAATTGAGAAACGACATGTAGCATATAGTGGTGCCAGTAATTAAATAAAATAAAAAAGATAGCCTATATAGGCTATCTTTTTTATTTTATATTGAAAAAACGCTATTCATCTCTTTAATTTTGTAAATATGCAAGATATTTTTATAGTGTTTTTCTATCAATATTACTCATTTTTCGAGGTTGAAATTGGTATATACCAATTTTCGAGATTTACTATTCATAATATTACAAAAAATGTTACAATACACTCAAATTTATACTATAAAATCATTTTAATATGAAAAATTGGAATGAAAAGAAAGGAGAGGAATATGAATAAAGATGTCGCTTTGAAATGATTAGTATCATTTCATTAGGAGTTGATGTAAAAAGATGAAGAGATACGAAGAATTGGACTCTATAAGAGGGATTTCTTCATTAGTAGTAATGATTGGTCATCATTTAATGATTTTTTCAGCATTTCAAAATTACAGTTATGAAGATAATAAACCATTTGTTGTGTATCTATTAAAAGAAACACCTGCTCGTCTAATTTTTAGTAGTGGTAACGAATCTGTTATTATCTTTTTTGTTTTGAGCGGATTTGTTTTGTATGAATCTATTCAAAAAAACTATAGTAGCTATGGGTCATACCTTTTAAAACGTATATGCAGAATATATATTCCTTATATTGTGGCAATAATTATAGCGATTATATGCCAGACTACAATTAGTGAATATGGTATTTCTTATTTAAGTGAATGGTTTAATCGCTCATGGACGATTGAAAGTTCTTCAAGCTTAATCGCACAACATATTTTATTGGTTGGGAAATATAATACAGATGCATATAACGGTGTGATTTGGTCGCTTGTCCATGAAATGCGAATATCAATAATTTTCCCGTTAATTTTGATGATTTGCTTACGAAAAACGTTAAGGGGTTCATTACTATTATTGTTTAGTTTTAGTATATGTTCTGTCATCATATTATTTTTGTTTCGTTCGGGCTTAACATTAACAAGCTATGCATTAACTTTGCATTATACGGTGCTATTTTTACTAGGAGCACTAGTTGCGAAGTATAAAAATAATTTAATAGTTTTTTATAGTAATTGTACTAAAAACACGAAAATTGCATGGTTTTTATTTGCGATTTTACTTTTTATGTATGAAGGGCTTATTGGAGAAATGAAAGTGCTCAATAATTTTATATTTCGAGACTATGTAGTGGCGATAAGCGCATGTCTATTTGTCATATTAAGCTTGTCAATATCAACTTTGTCGTCCTTACTACGTAATAAATACTTGTTATATTTGGGGAAGATTTCTTACAGTCTTTATTTATATCATATTATATCGTTATTTTCCCTTATATACATGCTCCATAAAATATTACCGTTGCCTATTATTTTAATTTTTTCACTTGTTTTTTCGTTTATATTTGCAATGCTTTCGTATATATATGTAGAAAAATTTGCATTGAGAGTCGGAAAGTATGTAACAAAACAAGTGGATAGAAAGGAGAAAGGGTTATCTGTAAAGAGTGACTTGCAGGATGTTATTCAGAAAAGGGCGGTGAAATAATTGAAGCAAGAAATGAGTATAAAAGATTTTCAACAATTATTGAAAAGAAGATTCGTAACGATTATTTTAACGATGTGTTGTTTAACCGCTTCTTTAGTTCTTATCTCTATGTATGTTTTAAAGCCGTCATATCAATATTCAACGCAAATTCTTGTTGGGAATTTAGATGAGTTTAATAAGGAAAATTCAACAAATAAAACACAAGAAAATAAGCAACTAGTAACATCGTATGTCGATATTTTAAAAAGCCCATTAATTATTTCAACAGTTAAAAAAACTTTGAAATTAGAGCAATCAAGTTATGAATTAGCACAAAAAATCTCGGTGGTAAATACGGACAACTCACAAATTGTAACTGTTACAGTAAAAGATTCCAATCCGAAAGTCGTGAAAGACATAGTAAAGACATTGGCAGAGCAATCACAAAAAAGCTTTCAACAGTACACAAATGTACAAGGAGTGAAAGTATTAACTGATCCTGAGTTACAGGAACAGGCCGAAAAATTGTTTCCGAAATTTCAACTAATCATTCCTATTTCTTTAATTGTTAGTTTTTTTGTTGGTATAGGTTTAGCTGTATTTCGAGATTATTTTGATGAACGTATATACGTGGAACAGGATTTAGAGAAAATAACTACAGTTTCTGTTATTGGTTACATAAATATGAAACCGAATAGAAAAAAGAAACCTACAGAGGTTGATAAACAATCATCTATATATCGAGGTGAACATGTCGATGTTTAGGACAAAGAAACAGCTGCCATTCAATATGCATGATGATCTGATGAAAGAGCAGTTTTATACGGTATATCACGGGCTGAAAAAATCTGGAAAACAACTGTTCACAGTTAGTTCAACGAAGGACAGAGGTGTTGTTGCCTCGCTTATAGTAAATATGGGGCTAGTGTTTGCGGAAATGAAGAAAAAGGTGTTACTTATTGATGTGAATTTTTCTGACCCTAAACTACATGTATTATTACAAAGTAATCACATGATAACAGTAAACGATATAATAAGTTCTTCCCCCTGCAATTATGAATCTTTTTCTAGTAATTTGTCTAAATACTTATATTGTATTCCTGCAAAAAAAACAGTACACACAGGGACACCCTTAATTGCTATGGATGAATTTGATAATGCGATTGCTAAGTGGAAAGAAGATTTTGATTACATTTTCTTTTATTCCTCTGAAGTATTTGACCTTCCTGCTACGCACATTATTGCAGGGAAGTGCGATGGAGTGGTTTTAGCAGTTAAAAAGCGAAAAGATTCACTACGTACAGTGCAAAAAGTAATAGCGGATATAAAGAGAAAAGAATGTGAATTAATAGGTATAATTTTATATTCTTGAATGTGGGGGTAACGATCCATGATTCGTGAAACAAATCAAGCCAAGTTGTATACGATTCCGGCTCAAGAAAAGCCTAGCATATTGAATCGAAGTGTAAAACGCTTGTTTGATATTATATTTTCAATCATATTGTTACTATTAACGATACCAATTATGTTGTTCTTTTGTATTATGATTACTTTAGAAACATCAGGGGCTTCAATTTACTTTCAAGAACGTTTAGGTATAAACGGGAAGAAGTTTAATGTATTTAAATTAAGATCGATGGTAAAGGATGCTGAAATAAATGGCCCGCAATGGGCAAAAGAACATGATTCAAGAATTACAAAAGTTGGATTGTTCATAAGAAAAACGAGAATTGATGAATTACCGCAACTTTTAAATATTTTAAGAGGAGATATGTCTTTTGTAGGCCCTCGACCAGAGAGAGAGTTTTTTTATAATGAATTTGATGCGTATATTCCAGAATTTAAGGATCGTTTAATGGTAAAACCAGGATTAACAGGATGGGCACAAATAAATGGAGGATATAATCTTGATCCAAAGGAAAAGTTGAGGCTGGATATGGAGTATATTGAAATGAAAACGATTCGGATGGATATCCGTATTTTATGTAAGACCGTTTTAATTGTATTGAACGGTAATGGTGCAAGATAAATATATATGTAAACAAACAACATATGTAAGTAGGTTACTTGCAAAGGAGAACTGGTATGGGTAGATCTATTCTAAACAATATTATCCATCTATTTTATAGTACGATTTTAGCTAACCTTCTTCAGGCTGTCAGTTTAATTATTTTAGCAAACTTTTTTAACGCACAACATTATGGGATGTTTAGTGTTGCCATAGCAGTGACGTTTGTTATGTTATTTTTTACAGACTTAGGACTTAGTAATACGTTTCTTCGAGAAGGGGCAAAGGGTGGAGCAGATTTAGAGAAGATTTTATCATCGTATATAAAAATAAGGATGATTCTACTTATTTTTATTTCTATCATCGGTTATGTTGCTATTCATTATATGTATGTAGATAAAAATTTAATTTATATGATGATAAACGTAATGTTTTTCATGTTAATAGGATTAACTTGGCAAAACATAGGAATTGTCTATTTTCAACTGATGGAACGTATGGAGTATATAGCGCTCATTAAAGTTGTATCATCATCGGTTGTTATTATAATTACATGTTTTTGTATTTTCGGAGAGTTACCGGTGTATGTAACGGCTCGCTTATATGCTTTTGGGTATATGATCGGTGGTGTATTCAGTATATATATCATGAGAAGAAAGACGAAAATGAATATGAAAGTCGTAATTCATAAAGCGTTATTTTGGCAATTAACTCCCTTTATTATTAGCGGTTTTTTAATAATGAGTACGCCACAATTAGCACCTATCTTGCTTAACTATACATTGCCATTAAGTATGGTAGGTGTTTTTGCAGTAGCCTACCGGATGCCGGCAGCTTTATATCAAGTACCGGGGGTAATTGCAGGTGCATTTTTTCCAGTGCTCTTTAAGCATTATAACCAGAATAATTTAGAAGCGCATACGAAATTAAATTTGCTTCAAATTAAATCAATGGCGATTGTAGGAATATGTATGACGATTGGTTTATATCATTTAGCACCATACTTTATTTCTATATTTTTTCATGAAGAATGGAGCAATGCAGTAGAACCACTCCAAATATTATCATTTCTTATTGTGCTACAAAGTTTAAATATTGCCATTGCTGACGGTTTAACGACGAGCGGATGTCAAAATAAGAGAACTGTTGTGCAGTGTGTAGCATTGGTGATAGGTGGGGTTATGCTTTATAGCTTTAGTAGTCTTGGTGGAGTGATAGGAGCGGCATACGCTATGGTTTTATTTGAAATTGTCGCTTTAGTGGGATATATAGCGGTAAGTGTAGTGAAGAAAAAAATTGTATTCCAAATTGTAATACCGTATACAATTTATTTTGGTGTAACCTTTATTGGAGTGCAATATATATTGCATACATATCATTTAATTGCGCTTGTTCTTAATATACTAATTGTAGTAGCTGCCATATTCCTATATGATTATGAGCTAAAAAAACTTCTTCTTTCTTTTATAAGAAAAATACGCAAAAAGGATTATATTACGAAACAGGGGATATAGCCTATGGAAAATAGTATGAAAGTATCGATGGGATGGATTATTCTTCTAATATTATTTGTTATGTTAAGTAAATACAATTTATATATTGGATTTTCATTGAAAATATATATGATTTTTTTAGTCATATATTTTTGTTTAACAATTAAAAACTTTCATATTCAAAAGTTATATTTTCATGAAGTTATATTTTTACTGTTTTATTTCATTTATTGTTTAAGTGGAATTCTTTCTATGTATTTAAATGCTAGTATTCGTATGATTTTTGGCGTGCTACTCGTTTTAGGATGCTATTTTATAATGAGGAATTTATTGGGGAATACTGAAATAGTGGTACTTGAATCATCTATTGCTTATGTAGGAGTAGTATTTAATATTGTAAGTCTAATACTCTATATAATCGGTTTACAATACTTTAGTTTATACGGTGGAGAAGAGAGAGAAATTTTTGCTGGTTTATTAGTTGATAGAGGATATCCACGGTTAATTGGATTGCTAGATGATCCTAACATTTTTATTTTCTATAATACAATATTTTTTATGTACTATATGACTAATTTACAAAATATCACTAACATCCTAGGGTTAATTTTATGTGTTACGACGAGTCTATTAACCTTTTCAAGGGGTGGTATATTAGCGCTTGTGCTTGTCGTTTTTGTATATATATGTATGTCTAGTTTCGCTAAAAAAATAAAAATAATTATGAGTTTAGTATTGTTTAGTGTAGTTATTTTTAGTTTATCGAATAGTGTAATGGGGGGCCAATTAGATGACATATTAAATAAACGAATCTCTGATTTTTCCCATGATAATGGAAGTGGTAGATTTACATTATGGGAAGCTGCTTTTAAATATTATTTATCCAATCCATATATCGGAATCGGTGCTTTTAACTTTTCGAATTATTATGAGTATCAATTTAATGAAAAATTATATGTACACAATACATTTTTAGAAATTTTGTCTGAATCGGGTACAATTGGTTTTCTTCTATATAGCGCATTTTTATTCATATTAATATTCAAGCTAGCGCAGCATACTTTGTTTCGTGAAAAACCATACCTTCTATTGACTATGATTGCATTTTTATTTCAGATGATGTCATTGTCACTCATTATTAACGAAGCGTTCTTTTTATTTTTAGCAGTTGTTGTGAAGTATATTTCAATATATGAAGGAAGGGGAAAGATAGATGGTAAAATGTCTATCAGCACATAACGAGCCGCCTTATGTTTCTGTAATAACACCTTCTTATAATAGTATACGATTTATAGGTGAGACAATTTTATCTGTACAGAATCAATCGTATGAAAACTGGGAAATGATTATCGTTGATGACGGTTCAACCGACCAATCTGCGGAAAAAATTAAAGAGATAATAGAAGGAGACTCACGAATTAGATTATTATCATTAAAAGAAAATGTTGGTGCTGCTAAAGCTCGGAATTTAGCGATCCAAGAGGCAAGAGGAAGGTATATTGCCTTTTTAGATAGTGATGATATATGGTTGCCGCATAAATTGAAGACACAATTGTTATTTATGGAAGAAATGAATATTGCTTTTTCATATGCGTCGTATAGTTTAATTGATGAAAATGGTAATGAACTAAATCGCGAAGTGAGTGTACCAAAATCTGTTGACTATCATTATTTAGTAGGAAATACAATTATCGGGTGTTTAACAGTGATGATTGATCGTGAAAAAATTCCGTATGTAGAAATGCCTAGTATACAGCCGGAAGATACAGCGTTATGGCTGAACTTATTACATAAAGGGTATGAAGCAAAAGGGATACAGCAAGTGTTAGCAAAATATAGAATTGTTACAAATTCTGTTTCTAGAAATAAAATTAGAGCAGCTTTCCGGTATTGGAAATTGTTAAGGGAACAAGAAAGACTGAATTCGGTACAAATTTTTTACTATTTCAGCAAGTATGCTTATCATGCTTATAAAAAAAATAAAATCAATGTAGTTGGGAAGACGCAATTATGAATATACTGTTGATGACAGATAAATTGATAACTGGCGGAGCCGAGAGCTATTTCTGTAAATTGGAAAGTAATTTGCGTTATGAGGATTTTAAGATTTATACAGCTGCAGGTGATGGAGAACTATATGAATCTCTTACTAGAAAAGAAAATTTCATCTTACTTAGTAGATGGAATCATTTGAGAAATATTTATTATTTACGAAACGAAATTTGTAAACGAAAGATAGAACTTATTCATGCAAATAGTTTGCGAATGGTATTATATGCTTTGCTACTTCAAAAGTTTATTAAAAAAAAGATGAAAATTGTTTATACGAAACATAATGTAACGATATTAGAAAAGAAAATGCCAACGCTTTTTCGTTATTTCATGAATAAATATGTAAACAATATTATTACAGTAAGTGAGTTTGAAAAGAATAATTTAATTTCAATTCATGTAGCAGAAGAAAAAATAAATACAATTTATAACGGTGTCGATATTGAAAAGTTTTTATTCCAGCAGAAAAAGAAAGAATCTACATATAAAATAGGGATATTAGCTAGATTATCCAAAGAGAAAAACCATCTACTATTTGTCAAAATTGCAAATGTGTTGAAAAAGAGAAATGATTTTATGTTTTATATTGCTGGTGATGGACCAGAGAAAGAACCGATTATGAAAGAAATAGAAAAATATGGATTGCAACAGAGTGTAAAGATGCTAGGAAATATTTCTGAGCCGCATGAGTTTATAGGGAATATGGATGCCTTACTTTTATTATCTTTTCGTGAAGTGTTTCCAATGGTAGTAATTGAAGCAATGGCTACAGGGACACCAATAGTTTCAATAGATGTTGGTGGAATACATGAAGCAGTAATAGATGGAGAATCAGGTATTTTGATATCTGAATATTGCGAATATGAATTCGCAAGTGCGCTTGAGGAACTACAAGGGAATGAAGAAAAGGTAATTGCTATTAGACTAAAAGCACGAGAGAAAGCAATGATGTATTTCTCGTTAACTAAAATGATAGAGGAAACGAAAAATATATATGAATTAAACAAATGACCGGGTAGGTCGTTTGTTTTTTTTATTATAGAAACTTTTAAGAGACAACTCACATATTATATGAAAAAGGTAATATGAGGAGTGAATTTATTTTGTCAGAATATATTTCTTCCCAAGAAGATTGTGTGCCAGAAAGTAGCGTTCACATTAATTGTTTTGGCGCAGTTCCAAACTCGGGAAATGATAGCTCATTAGCAATTCAGCAAGCTATTGATTATTGTGTAGCGAATCGAATTTCGACGGTTAGAATTACCGGGGTAAATACGTACAAAATTGTAAAGCCGATTGTTATTAAATCAAACGTAAGATTAGAGTTAGATCCTACCGTAACGCTGCAAATTGATGGAGATTTTAATGCATTTGAGCTACAAAGTAACGCTTCGATAGTTGGTGGTACTCTTCAAGTTATAAATCCATTGTTTCAATCTGTTGTTATTTATGTTTCTGGTTCACAACAAATCGAAGTACCTAATCAATCTGTTATATCAAATATAAATATAGTAAATGCAACCCCATCGTATAAAGGAAAAGCTATACATTTTTATTGTCAAAAGGCATGGGATTTTATTAGTTTCTTTCAAGTTAAATTTATTCAAATTAAAAACTTTCAAACTGCAATACATTTGAAGACAGAATATATAAATGATATCAATACACCTTGTTGGATTAACGCCAATGTATTTCAATCTATATTTATTGATGGATGTGTGTATGGGATTGAAGTAGATGGAAATAGTGATTTACCAAATGAAAGTTCAGGAAATACGTTTCATGATATTCAAGTACAATGTAGACAACAAACGAAAAAAGTAATTCGTTGCTCAGGTGCGTATAATACATTTGATTGTATGATCTGGGATACGTACCGGATGAGTAGTGAACAAATTGTCATTGAATTTTCTTCTAATTCTCATCGTAACTACCTTTTTTCAAATCTGCTTTCGACAACTATTGTAGATAAAGGGCAATATAATGTTTGTAAGTCTACCTATGAAGAATCTCTTCGAATTCAGTTACCGATTACGTTAAATAAACCTCACTTAATAGGCAATCAAGATGATATATTAGTAAATGCTCAGCAAAAGTATATTGTTAAGCAAGTAAGTGGGAAAGTACCGTACGGTGGAAATCTAGCAAATTGCTTTAATTTAATAGATGAACAAAGTGTAAACTATATTGACGTTCCAGATAGTAATCCAGTTGTTATTGAACTGGATTTTACGAAAAAACCAATACAAATGTTAAATTGTTTCGGAATGTATTTTGGATGGGGAGAGAGTCCAAAAAAAATTAAAATTGAATATGCATTAAGCACAACTGGAAATTGGGTTATCGCATCGGATGTTCCATTAAATGTAGGCGATACAATTATATCGAATATGAAGGCGAATCAACTATATAAAGTAAGAATTACATTAAGTGGTTATTCTCAAGATCATAAGCGTTTTCGAATTAATCGCATTTTTGCAAGGTCTTCTATGGAAAATGGGAATGCTTGGTTAGCTACAACTGGTGGAAGAATGTTTGGAGATATTGAAATAGAGGCAAGTAAAGGCATAATCATGAAGACAGCTAGTGGAGTGAAATGGAAAGTTACTATTAATGAAGCTGGCCAACTTATTACGACTAAAATAACTTGAGGTGATGCTTAATTGTATATCCTTGGACGAGTTATAACGTAGTGTGATAAAGGCAATGAAAAAGAGATTGTAATTTGGTTTCAACCAAACTACAATCTCTTTTTTAATTTAATTCCACCAAATCCAAGTCCAAAGGTAATTTCTTGCATTTTGGGGAGTAATCCGTATGAAGCGTTCACCGTCAAAGAAGCAATTTAAATTTGGAAGTGTTTCGTCTGGATTTTCTGGAACAAAGGTGACGATGTTTTCGTTGCTTGTAACGGTTACTGTAATTGGTGGATCGGTAGGCGAGACTTGAAGTTGTAACGAAATATTGGCCGTATTTTTAAATTGATTATTAATAGGTGGACTTATTACTTGTACTGTGAATAACACGATAATTGTTTCATTTGGCTCTAAATTAGTGGCAACTAGGAAACCGATATTTGGGTTCGCTAGTGGAGAGCGTTCACCGTTAATAAAGACAGTGCCGTTTATAAATTGTAAACCTGCTGGAATGGTATCTTGTAAAGAAATATTTGAGAGTGAAATTTCGGAAGTATTTGTAATACGCACCGTGTAATCAAAGTATTGGTTTAAATAAGCGGAGCTGACGGAAGCGTTTTTCGTGACTGTTGCAGTTACAAATTGAACTGGTATACGAACAATATTTGAATTAACAATGAAAGTAATAATTGGATCCTGTGGTGTCAATTGAAAAGCAGCGGTAACTGTTGCAGAATTTATAATTGTACTGTTTGAAGGAATAGAAGTTACGAGAACTTGAAATGTTATAGTTGCTACTGTATCTGCAGATAAAGAACCAATATTAATACCAGTGTCTGGACGAACATTTTGAACCGAAGTACCGTTAATTGTTACGCTATTTTCTATAAATGTTGTACCAGCTGGAATGCTGTCTATAACAGAAGTACTGATTGTCGGAATGGGGGAGTGATTAAATACCGCTAATGTGAATGTAATGATATCTCCTATAACGACAATAGATTTGTCAGTTGTTTTTTCAATGCGAACCATCGGATCAATGACTGTCGTTGTAACGGTATTTGTTTGTTTTGTAATTGTAATAGGTGGTTTTGTTGGATCAATGATAACGGTATAGGAAACAGAAGCATCATTATTAATTGTAGATTGAAGAGTAGAAGAAGATATTGTCACTTGGAACGTAATAATAACAGATTCATTAGGAGCAAGATTTCCTAACGTAATACCATTTTCAGGATTTTCATTAGGCTGATTGATTCCGTTAATCGTAACACTATCAGCAACAAAAGTCGTATCTATTGGTACGGTGTCTATGGCAAGAAGGTCTTCAATCGTTACATTACCGCTATTCGTAATCGTAATTGTATACGTTAAAGTTTGACCAGGTAAGGCATTCGTTACATCAACAGATTTTATGGCAATGACATTATCATTTTGGACAGTAGTTGTGACGGTATTTGTTGTAGTCGTATTTGTAACGGGTACGTTATTTGGGTTGACTATATAGTTAAAAGTAGTAATTGCGTTGTTGTTTAGTTCATTTGGTGTTGGAATAGAAGTCACAGTTACTTGGAATGAAACGATAGCATCTCCACCAACAATTATAGTGCCAATTGGTATGCCGCTTACTGGATTCACTCCCGGAAGAGCTTCTCCGTTTACAATGACGCTATTTTCTATAAACGTAGTACCTTGAGGAATAATATCTTGAATGTTTACATCATTTGTTGCAACATTACCGGTTTGATTTAGTGTAATCGTATACGTTAACGTATCACCAACCGTTGCAAATGCAAGGTCAACAGCCTTATTACTATTCAAATTCGCGTGATTAATTTCTGTTGCGGCAGCTGATGAAATAATAGTTTCGGTAATAGGTGGTCGATCTGGTACCGTGTATTCATATTCAATTGTACTCGTGTTAGAGATTGGATTTGTTTGTGGAATCGAAGTAACCCGTACTTGGAATAGAATAGTTGCTGTCGTATTAGGCGGAATGTTATCAATTTGTATACCGTTAAGAGGGTTGTCATTTGGCCGAGCATTGCCGTTCACGATAACACTATTCTCTATAAAGCTCGTATTTGCTGGGATGATATCTGTAACAATAATGTTTTCGACTTGTATATTTCCGTTATTTATGATGGAAATTGTATAAGGGATGATAGTTTGTAAGTCAGCATATTGGATAGGCGTTGTTTTTGTCGCAATTACATTAGCAGAAATAACTTCAGTGAAGGTAATATTGCTAGTCGATATTTGTTCTTCCGCGTTTATTGTATAACGAGAAGTTGATTGATTTTGAACATGGCCGCTAGCAGGAAGAGCTACGACGGTAACAGAAAATGTGACTGGGATAGAAGTGTTAGGAGTAATCGTTCCTACAAGTATACCTGCACTTGGATTGGCGTTAAGCTGAGGAATGTTATTTACTAAAACGCTACCGTCAATAAAAGTTGTTCCATCAGGTATATTGTCTGTAAATACAACAGCAGTGGCATCCGTATTCCCTGTATTCGTTAAAGTTGTTGTATAAGTTAAAATGTCACCAATTGTTACAGAGGTCAAATCAACAGTTTTAAGTGAAACGATATCAGCATCATTAATTTGAACGAAAGTAGTATTGGAAGTAGTAGATTTTTGAATTGGTGCAAAGTCAGGATTGAAAATAAAGTCGTAGACGATGTTTGCAGTATTAGGTGCTGGATTTACAACAGGTAAATTCGTAACGGAAACTTGGAATGTTATTGTAGCTATTTGACCTGCTGCGACATTAGGAATGGAAAAGCCGATATTCGGATCTGCTGCAGGAAGTACAGTATTGTTAACTATTACACTTCCTGGAATAAATACTGTTCCATCCGCTATAGTATCTGTAAAAAAGATGGAGTTAGTTGTAGTCGATCCGTTATTTTGAATGAATACTGTATATTCAATGGTTTCATCAATGTTAGCTAATACAGTATTAGCGGATTTTGTAGCAATAAGAATAGCATCAATAAATTGTATATTTGTACTATTGGAAGATGTCGTTTCTGAAATTGGTGGTGCGCTTGGGTCTGGTTCATACTCATAGTGAATGACTGCGATATTATTAATGTTATTTTGTGGCGGTATAGAGACTACGCTTACTTGAAAAGTAACAATAATTGTATTATTTGGAAGGATAATATCAAGGTTGATACCGGTAATTGGATTTTCATTAGGTCTCGGTATGCCATCTACAAGAATGCTATTTAGAACGAATGTGGTCCCAGCTGCAATTGCGTCAATTAGGAGAGTATTTGTAATAGGTACTGTACCGGCGTTTGTAACTGCGACTGTATATGTGATGATTTGACCAATGCGTGTAATGGATCTATTGGCGGATTTAATGGCACTAACATTTGCCGTCCGCACTTCAGTATTTACTGCATTTGATAACGATCTACGCTGAATAATTGGAGAACTAGGGTCAATTTGGTATTCGTACGAAGTGTCTGAAATATTAATGACTGTATTGCCCTCTGGTATATTTGTAAGTTGTACTTGGAATGAAATAGTGACTGTTTCATTTGGTTGTATCGTGCCGAGAGTTACTCCGTTTTCAGGATTAGCGCCAGGCTGAATTACATTATTTATTGCTAAGCTATCTTCAATGAATATAGTACCTTCTGGAATGTTATCAATGAAAACGGTATTGTTAGCTGGAACGCTTCCTATATTTTGAAGTGTATTTGTGTAGGTAATAATTTGCCCGATTGATACGAAAGTTACATCCGCACTTTTAACAGAAATAATATTTGCATTTTGAAGTGATGTTGTAACGATATTAGAATTTGCAGAACGATTTACTGGTGGGGCTGCAGGAATACTTACATATTGGTAAGTTGCTGAAGATTGATTTACAATTTCGGTTTCAGTAGGTGGATTATTTGTTTGCACTTGAAATAGTATCGTTTTGGAACTGTTTGCTGGAATTGTTCCAATCGGTATTCCGTTTTCTGGATTTACACCTGGCTGAAGGATACCGTTAATTGTGACACTATCGGGAACGAATGTAGTCCCAGCTGGAATAGAATCTGTAAAATTAATATTTATTGCGTCAACATTGCCGATATTTTTTACTTCAGAAATATAAAGTATAGTTCCGCCAATATCAACAGTTGTTGGATTGGATGTTTTTGTAATTGTCAATTGTGCTTGCACGAAATTTGTAATGACGATATTACTAGTAGATGTTTCAGTAATAGGCGGTTGCCCTGGGTCTGGCTGAATTGTATAAGTTGTGTTGGATTGATTTGTAATTGATTCTTGCGAGAATGAATCGTTAATAAGAATTTGGAACGAAATAAGGTGCGTAGCGTTTGCAGCTAGGTTAGGCAAAGTAACACCTACATTAGGATTGGCATCAAGTATAGCTGTTCCGTTAAGTGTAAAACTATTTTCTACAAAGGTAGTCCCTTGAGGGATAGTGTCTGAAAATGTGAGATTCGTAGTTGGGATATTTCCTGTATTTTCTAATGTTATTGTATAAGTCAAAATATCACCTGTTGTTGCTTGTTGTGCATTGACTGCTTTTAAAGAAAGGATAGTCGCATCCGAAATTTGTGTGAAAGCAGGATTAGACGTAATTGTTCGAGAGATGATGGGAGCAGTTGGATCAGCGATAAAATTATAGTCAATACGGGCCGTATTGGAAATTGGATTCACGCTTGGAATGGATTGAACGATAACCTGGAATGTGACGGTAACTATTTCTGACGGTGCGATGGAGTTTAATGGTATTCCTACATTAGGATCGGCACCTGGAACGGAAACGTTATTAATAGTTACGCTATTAGGAATAAATGCAGTTCCTTCTGGAACCAAATCTGTTAAAGTAACTGTATTTGCAGTAGTATTTCCGTTATTTTGAACGACTACTGTGTAAGTGATTGTACCGTCAGTAGATTGTACGAGAGAATCTGTATTTTTAATTGCGGATAACGATGCATCAACAACAGCTGTGTTAACCGTATTAGATGAGGATGTTGCTGTAACTGGAGGTTGACTTGGATTGACGATATACGTGTAACTTGTAATGGCTTGATTGATAATTGCTCCTTGCGGTGGAATAGAACTAGCGAGAAATTGGAACGTAATAGTAGCAGAATCACCTGGTGCGATAATACCAACTGGAATACCGAGAGTTGGACTTGCATCTGGAAGTGAAACTCCGTTGAGCGTGACACTATTTGGAACAAATAATGCTCCCTCAGGAATGCCGTTAATGAGTAATACAGAGTTTGCAGGGAAGTTTCCAGTGTTCGTTAATGTTGCTGTATACGTAATTACATCTCCGAGAGATACGATTGTTCGATTTGCTTGTAAAACAGTTGTAACAGTCGCGTTATTAATTTGTGTTGAAGCGCTATTAGAATTTATCGTGCTTGTAACAGGAGGAGAGGCTGGATCAACGATGAATGCGTATTGAATAGATGCTACGTTTGTAATCGGATTTGAAGGTGGGGTTGATGTAACTATGACTTGGAAAGTAATGGTTAAGGAACTACCCGCGTTAACTGTTCCGATATTAACTCCGTAATTTGGATTTGCGCCTGGAAGGCTACTTCCATTTACAGTAAAACTATTTTCAACAAAGGTTGTTCCTGCTGGAACCATGTCTGAGAAATTTACATTCGTAGCGTTTGTATTGCCATTATTTTGAATCAAAACTGTATAAGTGATTGTATCTTCAATATTTGCAAAGGCTGTATTAGTAGTTTTTACAGCTGAAAGTATTGCTGAATTAATAGAGGTAACGAAGACGTTCGTTTCCACATTGCCAGGTTGAGCCTGTAATGCATTGCCTACGTTATATTGGAAGTTAACAAATCCTAAGTTTTGGAGTTCAGGTGTGAGCGTTGTTGGGTTGCTTACAATTTGAACTTGGAATACGATTGTTACGATTTGATTTGGAGTTATTGTATTTATGCCAACGCCGTCAATGATAGAAGCGGATGTTAATGGAGTTCCATCAACAACAACTGATCCTGCAACAAATTGTGTCCACGATGGTATAGGGTCTGAGAATACAACATTGTTAGCTGGGATATTTCCTGTATTCGTAATAGTTGTTGTATACGTAATCGTATCACCAATCGTTGCAAATGCTTTATCTCCTATTTTAATCGTATTTAAAATAGCACTTTCAATTTGTGTTGAAACGCTATTAGAAGTAATGTTTTTTGAAACTGGAGGATTAGCTGGATTAACGATATGTTGAAAGCTAACGCTAGCTTGATTAGTAATTGGATTTATAGGCGGAATTTCATTGGCATTAATATGGAATGCTACGATGACAGATTCGTTTGGCGCAATATCACCAATTGGAACGCCTGTAATGATATTTGCATTTGGGATGCTAGTTCCGTTTAGTGTAAAACTATTTGGTTCAAAGGAAGTTCCGTCTGGAATAAGGTCGGTAAAAATAACATTCGTTGCACTAACATTTCCGCTATTTGTAATTGTAACGGTGTAGGTAATATCCTGCCCGATATCTACCGTAGATACATTTGAATTTTTTTGTGCAGTAAGGGTAGCGCTATTAATTTGTGTTGTCGTTGTATTAGATTGATTGGAAGTTGTAATAGGTGGCTGGCTAGGATCAACGACATAATGATATGTGATAGAAGCAGAGTTAGAAATGGGATTAAGTGTTGGAAGTGTAATAACAGTTGCTTGGAATGTAACGATTGCCGCATTACCACCATTAATGGAACCAATATTTACACCAGTAGATAAATCAGCGTTTGGAATGGTTTGCCCATTAACTGTGAAACTATTTGGAACGAAACTTAAATTACTATCAAGAATGTCAATAATAGTTACATCAGTTGCAGTCACATTCCCGGTATTAGGGAGGTTAAGTGTAAATGTTATTGTATTACCAACATCCGCGAAAGTAAGATCTGCTGTTTTTATGCTAATAATAGTTGCGTTGTTTATTTGAAGGAGTGTAGTGTTGGAAGTAGCTGTACTCGATACTGGCGGATTACCTGGATCAACAGTAAACTCATACGTCGTTGATGCTGTATTTGGTGCTGGGTTACTAGGAGGAATACTGTTCACTGTCACTTGAAAGACGATACTATATATTTCATTTGGTGGAAGTGTTGCAAGTAATACACCTGTATTTGGATTCGCGTTAGGTTGTAAAACGCCATTGACAGTTAATGTGTTAGGAACAAATGTGAGTCCACTTGGTAATACATCTGTGAATACAATGTTAGTTGCATCGGTATTTCCTACATTGGTAATAGAAGTAGTATAAAAAGCAGTTTGCCCGATATCTGCAAAGGATACACTTTCATTTTTCGTCATGGATAATATGGCTTCTTTAATTTGCGTTGAAACAGGATTACTAATTGAAGTTTCTGCATCAGGTGGTGAGACTAATTGGTACGATGTTGATGAGAAATTTACAATGGGGTTTTCCGTTGGTAATGACGTTACAGTAACTTGGAACGAAACGGTTACTGTAGTCCCGGCTGTTATAGTCCCAATATTCACACCATTCGATGGATCCGCACCACTTTGAGGAACCCCATTAATAGAGAATGTGTTTGCAATAAAAGTAGTTCCGCTCGGCATTGTATCTGTAAATATAACATTTTGTGCGGATGAGTTTCCATTGTTTGTTAAAGCGACAGTATAAGTGAGTGTGTCTCCAATACGACTAAAGGATTCATCGACTTGTTTTAATGAAAGAATGGTAGCTGTATTAATCGTAGTGAACACTGTGTTTGAAGTAACATTTCTTGAAACAATAGGGGCATTTGGGTCAGCGATAAATGTGTAAGAAGCACTAGCGGAATTGGCAATAGGATTTTGAACAGGTGTAGAAGTAGCCGTCACTTGAAATGCTATAGATATTGAGCTGTTAGGAGCAATTGCTCCAATCGTTATACCTGTATTAGGATTAAGGCCAATTTGCGTGATGCCATCTATTGTAACGCTATCAGTAATAAACGTTGTACCATCTGGTATAAGGTCGGTGAAAGTAATATTCGTTGCATTTGTATTACCATTATTCGTTAAAATTGTCGTATAGGTAATGGTATCACCTAGCGTTACAAGTGTTTGATCAACTGATTTAATCATCATTATCATAGCATCTAATACAGGGTTTGTAACAATGTTTGTTGAAGTAGAAGTAGTAGCAGGAGTTCCGTTTGGATCAACAGTATAAGAATATAAAATTGTATCGTTACCCATAATTGAGCTTGAAGGGGGAACAGAAATCACATTTACTTGGAAAGTAACAGTTACTGTTTCACCAGGAGCGATATTTGGTATATTTACTCCGAGTGCTGGCTGTGCACCAAGCTGCTGGATGCCATTTATAGTGATCGAATCTGGTACAAAAGTAGTACTAGGAGGAATCGCACTTGTAAAAGTTATATTTGTAGCTGGTGTATTTCCTGTATTCGTAATAGTCGTTGTATACGTAAGTGTATCCCCCGACGGAAATAATAGATTTATCAACACTTTTTGTTGTAGTTAATACTGCGCTATTAATGGTCGTTGAAACTGTATTAGATACAGCTGTTTGTAATGCAGAAGGTTGGCTAGGATCAATCACATGTTCAAATTGTATGGAACTAAAATTAGAGATAGGATTTATACTTGGAATGTTTGTAACAAGTACGTTGAGAGAAATAACGGCCGTTCCATTTGGGTTTATATTTCCAATCTGTATCCCGCTAGCTGGATTTCCGATTTGCTGTGTACCAGAATCGTTTGTAAGAGTGCCAGATATGAATGTCGTTCCGTCAGGTAAAATATCTGTAAAAATGATATTTTGTGAAGTGACATTTCCAGGGTTACTTAATGTAATTGTATAAGAAATTGTATCGCCAATCGTTGCGAAAGTTTTATCTACAGATTTGATTGCCACAATTTCTCCGGAATTTATTTGTGTCGCAACGGGATTGGATGTCGTACTTCTTGAAACGAGTGGTAAATTAGGTCCTGTAATAAATTGATAGTCAATGGAGGCACTATTTACAACCGGTGAGTTTGGTCCACCAGGTCCAATTGTGAAAATTGGATTTGGAATACTAACTACTTGAACGCGAAAGGTGACGTTTGTAAAATCTCCTGCAATAATATCCCCAATTGGTATTCCATTCGCTGGATTTACCCCAGGCAATAAAACTCCGCCGACTCGAACGCTATCTTCTATAAATATTGTGTTATTTGGAATAGGATCTGTAAAAATGATATTCGTAGCAGTTGTGTTCCCTACATTTTCTAATAAAACTGTATACGTTAAAAATGAATTTCCAGGTGCTACGTCAGAAAATAGTCGATCCACACTTTTCGTTGCTTGAATAATTGCTTCATTAATTTGAACTAAAGTTGGATTACTTGTAGCTGTTTCTGTCACCGGTGGCTGGGTAGGGTCAACAATGATCAAGTATGTCGTACTGGATTGGTTCAAAGTTGGATTTGTAGCTGGTATTGAGCCAACGATAGCTTGAAAGCTAATTGTTGTCGTTCCTCCAACTGGAATTGAGTCTAAAGAGATTCCGCTATCTGGTCTAAATCCAAGTTGTGGGATGGTATTAATTTGTACGCTATCAGGAACGAATGAAAGTTCAGGTGGTAATATATCGATAAAAACAGGTGTGTTTGCGGTAGTATTTCCGCTATTAGTGAGAGTAGTTGTATACGTAATTGTATCGCCAACAGCGGCAAATGCACTGCTCGCAGTTTTCGTTGCGATAACGGAAGCTGAATTTACTTGCGTAAAAGTTGTATTGGATTGAACTGTTCGTGAAACAGGCGGTTCATTTATATCAACAATAAAGCTATATTGAAGCGATGATTTGTTCGGAATTGGATTAGGGTTTGGAAGCGTTGTGATGTTTACTTGGAAACTGAGTGTAACCGATGCATTTGAATTTAAGTTACCAATATTGATACCGTTTTGTGGATTTGCATTCGGGACGGTTACACCATTTATCTTAAAGCTATTTGGGACAAGGGTAGTACCGTTTGGAATTGTATCTGTAAAAACAATGTTGTTCGCAGTAGTATTTCCTGTGTTTGTAACAGATGAAGTGAATGTAATTGTATCACCAATCGTAGCGAAAGTTGTACTAGCACTTTTATTTATTACTAAAGTAGCGTCAATAATCGGTGTAACTGTTGTGTTTGTAACGGTACTACCAATAGCTGGCGTTTCAGCTGGATTCACTGCATATTCGTAGTTTACAAGAGCATTATTCGTTAAAGTTCCACTAGGTGGAATAGCCAGAATTTTCACTTGGAATGTAATGAAAGTAGTGTTTCCTGGTGAAATATCGTCTAAATGAATCCCTAATGAAGGATCTAATCCAGGTTGGGAAACATTATTTATTGTAACGGAATTTGGGATGAAGGATGCACCAGGTCCAAGCCCATCTGTTAAAACTGTAGCACTAGCAGGGATATTTCCTGTGTTCGTAACTGCAATTGTATAAGTAACGATATCTCCAATTGCAGCATTCGGTGTGTTCACTGATTTTGTAGCGATAATCGTGGCATTATTGATTTGAGTTGTTATTACGTTACTCAGCGCATTAGCGGATGCTGGAGGTAAGTTAGGATCTATGACATACTGATACGTTGTATTACTTTGGTTCGGGATTGGATTCGGGTTCGGGATAGAATTTACTTGTACTTGGAACGAGATGATTGTATTTGTATTCGGATCTATTGGATCGATTGCAATTCCGCTTGCTGGATTGACATTAGGCAGTGCATTCCCGTTTACAGTAACACTATTAGGAATGAACGATGTCCCGTTTGGGATTACATCTGTAAATATTACATTTGATGCAAGTGTATTCCCGTTATTCGTTAAAGTAGTCGTGTACGTAATAATATCATTTACGTTAGCAAACTGTTTATCTGCCGATTTAGTAGCGGCAATTGAGGCGTTATTAATAGTTGTCTGTACAGTGCTAGAAGCAACCATCTGCATCACAGCGGGTTTGGATGGATCATACGTATATTGGAATGTTGTGCCTGATTGATTTGTAATCGGATTTACAGCAGGGATAGTTGGTACAAAAACTTGGAATGCAACGGTGCGTGATGAATTTGCTCCTATCGTACCAATCGAAATGCCGTTAGCAGGATTTGCATTAGCTATAGGGACATTATTAATCGTTACAGTATTAGGAATGAAGAGGGTACCCGCTGGAATGATATCTGTAAACGTTACATTAGCAGCAGGGATATTCCCGTTATTTGTTAAAATAGTCGCATATAATATGATATCACCGACATCAGCAAAGTTTGTGCTTGTTAGCTTTGTAGCAATGATATTAGCAGTATTAATTTGTGTAGTTACTATATTGCTAGCAGCGTTTCTAACAAGAGCGGGTAAATTTGGATCAGCGATAAAGCTATATTGAAGTGAAGCGCTGTTTTGAATTGGATTTGGTGAAGGTAGCCCATTTGCACTTATTTGAAAAACAATCGTTGTAAAACCACCCGAAGGAATGGAGCCGACTTGAAGACCGGTACTGGGATCTGCACCTAGTTGTAAAGCACCACCTATAAAAATACTATTTGGTACGATAGTGGTGCCATTAGGGATTATATCAGTAACAATAACATTATTTGCTGTAGTATTGCCAAGATTAGCTAAAGAAATTGTATATGTGATTGGTTGCCCTACATCGGCGATAGTTAAATCTACTTCTTTGACAATAACTACATTAGCTAAATTAATTTGTGTACTTACAGTGTTACTTACAGATATTTCTATAGTTGGTGGATCTCCCGGATTTAGAATAAAACTATACTGTGTACTAGATGAATTTATCGTTGGGTTTTGTGTTGGTAAAGAGGTGACGGTTACTTGATAAGAGACGGTAAGTGAGCCGTTAGCAGGAATGGAAGGTAGTGGAACACCTATATTTGGATCTGCGTTATTTTGGAGTACACCATTAATAAGAAAAGTGTTTGGAATAAAGGTAGTACCGTCTGGATTTGTATCTACGAAAGTAGGACTATCAGCAGAAACACTTCCTGCATTCGTCAAAGTAACAGTATAAGTTAATATATCCCCTACGGTAGCGAACGCTTGATCCACTGTTTTTGCTGAAATGACATTTGCATCGTTTACTTGAGTAAATGTAGTGGTTGAAGTAGTGTTTTTATTTACAGGTGAAGCGTTTGGATCAACGATAAAGTTGTAGGAGACGAAAGCGCTATTTGAAATAGGGTTTGGATTTGGAATGCTAGTTATTACTACTTGGAATGAAGCTGTAATTGTAGTATTAGCATTGATGCTACCAATATTGATGCTAGCTGGTGTTATGCCCGGCTGAGTAACACCGTTAACTATAACACTGTTCGGTACAAAGGAAGTGCCATTCGCGATGGAATCGGATAGTAATACGTTGTTTGCTGCAACATTTCCATCGTTAGTAAGAGCAAAGGTGTAAGTTAATACATCGCCAACTTCCGCAAACGTCTTATCTACAGATTTATTAGCATGGAGATTTGCTAGTCTAATTGTAGATGTAACAGAATTAGAATTTGCTGTTTTTGAAGTTGGTGGCAGACTTGGATTTACAGTGTAAATGTAAGAGGCAAAAGCGTTATTAAGGATAGGATTTTGTGAAGTAATATTAATAACTGTTACTTGGAAAGAGAGGATAAAAGTAGCTCCAGCAGGAATTGTGCCAATAGGTAAAGCAACGAGAGAATCTACATTTTGCAAAACGCCGTTGAGCGTTACCGAACCTAATGTTAATATCGTTCCATTTGGAAGTGGATCTGTTAGTTGTACGTTATTAGCGGCTGTATTTCCACTGTTTGTAATAAGGATTGTATAACCTATCGTTTCACCAATTGTGGCAAATTGTTTGTTAGTTGATTTTGTTAATGTTACATTCGCATTGTTAATTTGAGTGGAAACGAGATTAGAAGAAATGTTTTTTGTAACGGGTGATTGGATAGGATTGACGGTATATTGATAAGAAGCATTTGATCCATTAGATACGACATTTGACACGGGTATTGTGTTTACTACTACTTGAAATGTAACATTTTTTGTTGTGCCGCTTGGGATGGATCCAATGTTCACGCCGTTAGCGGGATTTGCGCCCACTTGTGTAGTGCCATCTATTGTTAAACTGTTTAAAACAAAAGTTGTTCCAGTAGGAATGACATCTGTAAAAATAATATTGTTCGCATTTGTATTACCTGTACCTGTAAAAGAAACGGTGTACGTTAGTGTATCACCAATATCTGCAAAATTTTTATCTACTGCTTTTACCATTGTTACAGTAGCGTTATTCACTTGAGTAGATACGATATTTGTCGTATCAGTCCCACTTACTGCAGGTTGATTTGGTACAGGAATATATTGATATGTTGTTGTTCCACTATTTAATATTGGATTTGTTTGAGGGATAGAAGGAACGAGCACTTGGAATGAAATAGTAGTAGTGGAATTTGCGGCAATCGAACCAATTGATATACCATTAGCGGGATTTGCTCCAGCTTGAGTAACTCCGTTAACAGTTACACTTCCTGGAATGAAAGTAGTTCCGCTAGGAATCGGATCCGTATATATAACGTTCGTTGCAGCGATATTTCCTATATTAGCTAAGGCAATACTGTAAGTTAATGTTTCACCAATATCGGTAAAAATTTTGTTGACTGATTTTGTTCCATTAATATCTGCCAGGTTAATTTGTGTTCCAGCAGAATTGCTTGTTGCAAGACCGTTAAAGGTTGTTCCTCCGGCGATAGGTGTATATTGAAATGTAATATTAGCGGTATTAGAGATAGGGTTTTGACTTGGAAGAGAAACGACAGTAGCTTGGAAAGTTACTGTACGAGAAGCACCATTATTGATTGTTCCAAGAGATATACCAGCGGCGGGATTTGCGTTTGTTTGCGGGACATTATCTACTGTTACAGTGCCAGGTATAAAGGAAGTCCCGTTAGGGAGAATGTCTGTAAAGGTAACATTATTCGCCGGAAGAAGTCCGGTGTTAGGGATCGTAACTGTATAAGTGAGAATATCTCCAATTGCAGCAACACTTTTATTCACGCTTTTCGTTGCTTGTATAGTAGGTGAATTTATGTTGATTTGTAAACCGACTGTATTTAACATATACGCATCTCCGTTAGTTGTTAAACGGATTGCGGCGGACACTTGTGAGTTTGTTAAATAAGGAGAAATATCAATAGAAGTAATATCCCAGCCCTGTCTCCCAGCGGAGATGTTTGTGCCTGTAGAAGCACTTTGATTTCGCGTTCCAAATGTCCCAGTTGTATCTAAGTTTCCAGCAGCATTATTAATTTGAGAACCGAAGAAGTTATTTACAGCATTATTTGGCCCAGATAAAGCATTTAATGAACTGAAATTTGGTCCAAATAATGCTTGATCCCCGGTTAAATCTGCATCTCCTTCAGTGGAGCTTAAGAATAATCTCCCGCTTACAGGTCCTCCTGCGGGTGTTAAAAATCCTGAAACAGCTACATCTGCACTACCAGTATCAGCAGAAACACGGTTACCAGCTACGTAAATGGTTAAGTTTCTTGCAGGCAATGTCCCGTTTTGATAAGCGACAATGAGTGTCCATCCAGCCGAGTTAATAGATCCATTTGAAGCATCTAAAGGATCAACAAGTCCAGGGACAGCTCCTGTAGTATAGGAACCAGAACCCCCCGCTTGAATAAGAGTTGTTACGTCTGCTGAACGAGTATAAAAGCCAAATGTAATAGAGTTTGAAACGAATGTTTGATTTGAAGCTGTAACAGCTGAAGGAGTAATTGAGTATGTTGAAACGGGTGTCGTAAATGAAACGGGATTTCCTAGAACACTTGTAATATTTTGATCGCGAGTTAAATAATTTCCTCCCCATATGAGTTCTGCGTAAAGAATAGTACTGCCAGCAGGGATATTTAAAATAGCGGTAGAACTATTTTGTGTATAGTTTAACGTTGTACCAGCAGGAAAAGTAGGAACTTGTAAAGCTGTATTCGTAGTTACGAACGCACCAATGGCCCCGATTGTACCAGCACGGTTTTGATTACTAATTTTACTTAAGCCTAAAGTATTACCTGTAATAGCGAGTGCGCCGTTAGTGGTGGTAGAAAATCGATTCGTAATGGGCATGTTGTCACCTCATTTACAATATACTCTTGGTCAAAATAACATATGTGTGTGACAAATAAAGGGAAACATGTACAAGTTGATTTAGTAATAATGATTTAAATGTCTAGATAAGGGGATGGAGTATGATTGAATTGGAAATTAGGGTGGAGCGTCTTAGGAAAGAACAAATAGGCGATATTGTAGCGTTATCTTCTTATATTGGCTGGGATTATAACATAGAAGAAATTGAAGCAGTTTTTAACTCAGGTATTGTATACGGCGTCTGGAATGAGAGAAAGGAACTTATTGCTAGCGCAGCAATTATATTATACGGGGAGGCGTTGGCATCTATTGGAATGGTAATTGTACATCCAGATTATAAGGGGAGAGGGATTGGAAAGATGACAACGAATTCATGCATGAATAGCGTATCAGCTCAAACTCCATGTATGCTTATTGCTACGGATGAAGGGAAGCCCTTATATGAAACATTAGGATTTAGGGTAGTAAGCTATGTTTCTAAATATATTTGTAACTCGTACAATGCGAATCATAAATGTGCAGAAAATGAAGAATATATGATGGTTTATAAAGAGAGTGATTTAGAAGGAATAATAAAAATAGATAAAGGCGCATTTGGGACAAGCCGAAACGAGTTTTTAAAACAAAGAATTATGCAAAGTGAGCAGTGTGTCGTTGTAAAGGATACGAAAGAAAATGTAGTAGGATACGGTATAAGTATACAAACGCCAGAAAATAAAATAATAGGACCAGTCGTTGCTAAAAATAATGCGATGGCGATGAGAATAGTACATGATTTAGCAAGAGGGCATAATGGAAAATTAAGAATGGATGTACCAGAAGGAAAGAACGATTTCATGAAAGAATTAGAGATTGCTGGTTTTAAAAAGGTGAATACACCACCAATTATGATGAAAAATAGTAATCGGTTAATAAAAAGAAATAGTGAACTATATAGTATTGCAGCACAAATTTTTGGATAAAGAAAGAATCCTTTTAAATGAAGGATTCTTTTTTGAGCTAATTTAATCACGATATTGGTCATGAGTTGGCTGAAAGAGGTCTTCCTCGATATCTCTCACCATAGAAAAATGATCAACGTTATAATGACCGTGTAAAGTTTTATTGTGATGAGCAATAATTTGCTCTGCAGATAATACGTTAGAATCAGTTGTGGAATGACCGTTTTTAATTAATGTAACATCAAATCCTTGTACAGTCGCAGTTCTAACTGCGGTGTCGATACAATGCTCTGTTTTACATCCACCGATAACGATATGGCCAATTTTCTCTTCTTTTAAAAGTTCAAGTAAAGAAGTGCCGTAGAATGAATTGGTTGCTGCTTTATTAATAAAGATTGCAGACTGAGGTACTTGAATTTGATTATGTACTTCAAATCCTTCTCCGCTGCCAGAAGCAACATCGATATCTCTTACGAAAACAATAAGAGCATTGGAATCTATTGCTTTCTGCATGACTGTATTTAGTGTAGATAATAGCTCGGTTTTACGAAAAACTTCATTTTCTTGCTCATTTCCATCAATTAATTCTTGTTGAGCGTCGATAATTAATAGTGCTTGTTTCATCGTGTCTCCCCTTTAATATGAAATAAGTTCCACTGTACATATTCCTTCAGATTGTTAGGAAATCCTCCATTGCAAGCGAATTAGAAGAGCGATTTACAAAGTTGTCAAAGAAATTTCATTCTCATAGCGTGTAAAAACATGTATGATAGGAGATGGAGAATTTTTGAGTAGGTGGGAATAACATGCAAACAGTAGAAGATTATCTTTCATTCTTACATACGAAAGGATTTAAATTATCAGAGGAAGCACAAGGGTTTATTATGTTCGGACAAGGATATACTGGTGCGTCTGATGGGATTGTGAACGCAGCAATAGAAGCGACAATTAAACATCAATTGCAGTTTGATGGTAGTTATTTCGTTGCGTTATTAGAACGATTGAAAGAGGAAGAAATTACAGATAAAAAAAGCGCTAAGGCTTTTATGCGGAAGTTACAAGCATAACTTCACGCAGCCTGCGCTTCTTTTTTTGTTTTGGAAGGCCATTCAACAAAAATCATGCCCAGGAAAATACATAGACATCCGATAATAGCAGAAATAGAAAGTTGTTCATTTGCAACGAGAACGCCTGTTAATGCAGCAAAAACGGGTTCCATTGCGAAAATAATTGCTACTCTCGTTGGAGAAGTGTGCTTTTGGGCCGATGTTTGAATGAAAAAAGCAATAGATGTTGCAAACAGGGCAGTTAGAAAGAGTGCGAATAAAAAAGATTGATTCGTCCATAGTGATACTGAAAATAATTTTTCCCAATCTTCAAACAAGAAAGCGCAAATAGAAGAAAATATACCAACAGCTAATACTTGAGATGTGCTTAATAATAAAGGTGATATTTTCTTAGAAAAGAAGCCGTTAATAAGAATATGGGCAGCGAAAGCGATTGCACAACCGAGAACAAGTATATCTCCTATATTTAATTGGAAAGAATCAGCAGCTGTTAATAAGTATAAACCTGCTGTTGCTACAGCAATACCAAGTACGATAAAAATGGTAGCTTTTTGTTTTAAAAAGATAAAAGACAAAATTGGTACCATAACGATACTAAGCCCTGTTAAGAAACCTGCTTTTGAAGAAGTTGTATAAAGTAAGCCAAATGTTTGTAATACATAGCCAACACATAAAAAGAACCCAACGATTAATCCAGCGAGGCTACTCTGTTTTATATCTTGTTTTGAAGTGTTTTTTGAGAAAATCATTTGAACGAATAATAAAATAATTCCAGCGAATAAAAAGCGAATACCATTAAAGGTAAATGGACCAACGAAAGACATAGCATTTTGAACGACAACAAACGTAGCTCCCCAAATAAAAGAGACAAATAATAAAGCAAGAGGAGCAATCCAATCTTTTTTCACACTCATACCCCCGTTAATTTTGTAATATAGCTTTTCTAGCTAATTCATCAGCTACTTTATTTTGACTACTTGGAATCCACTTAATAAAAAAGAGATCGAAGTTTTTTATGTACTGTAGTGCTTCATCTAAAAGAGGTGCAAATATTTTATTTTTTGCGTATTCCTTTTCAACAGCCCGTTCGACAAGCTGGGAATCTGTACGAAAAGAGACAGTGCTATAATTATGCTCGATGCAATATTTTAATGCTAGAAGTAAAGCGCGGTATTCTGCTTCATGATTGGACATTGTTCCAAGTGGTAATGATAATTGTACAGGTGGTTGAACGCCTTTAATAAACACTCCTGCACCAGAAGGACCAGGATTTCCTTTTGATGCACCATCAATATATACTTCAATCAAAATGAGAAACCTCCAAATTATAAGGTTATCCCCTACTTAAATATTTTTTTGAAGTAGGGGATAGAGTAGTTATCCGATTGTGATGCTGTAACGACATGTAAATGTTTCATTCGCTTGTAAAGATTGAATTCCCTTTTTGTCCTTGAAATCTTTTGCTGGATTTACTTCATCAGCGATTCCATACCAAGGTTCAATACATAAGAAAGGTGCGTTATCCCCTGGTGTCCATACGCCGACAAATGGGAAGCCATCAAATTCTACTTTTACAAATTTATTATGTTTATGAGAACGAATCGAAATTTCATTCGTATTCATATTTTCAAAAATAAGCGCATCATTTTTGAATAAATCATATGTAAGTGGCAATTCAGTTGTATTTTCAGCGATTAATTGCTTTTTGTTTGAAAGGTAAGGTCCTTCTAATACGCTTGTTTCTAAGCGTTCCGAACCATTAAACGATAAGTGATAATCTGTAAATGATTCACCATCCAATAAAGGGAAGTTGAATCCAGGATGTGCCCCAATTGAGAAGAACATCTCTTTAGAAGTAGGATTGTTTACTTCATATGTTACATGAACGCTTTGTCCTTCTAGCTCATAAGAAACGAGTAATTCGAATTCGTATGGGTATTTTTTTAACGTTTCTTCATTATTAGTAACGATATAAGTGATCTTTGTTTCACTTTGTTCTTTCACAGAGAAAGTAAGATCACGAGCGAAACCGTGTTGTGTTAATGAATATGGTTTACCGTCTACGTAGTATGTATTATCTACTAATCGGCCGACAATTGGGAACAAAATTGGTGCGCGACGTCCCCAATATGTAGAATCACCTTGCCATAAATATTCTGTGTTGTCTTCTTTTAAGCGAACGCTTTGTAATTCTGCACCTTTGTCAGAAATGGAAACGATCACTTTTTCATTTTGGATTGTTGCTATCATGAAGTGAAACCTCCTAAATCTTTCATATGTTTCATTATACGTTGTCTAAAAGAAAAAAGGTAGTTCATGATAGGAATCTATTGACGAAAGAGGGGCTACCACGTAAAATATAATCTTGTTGCTAAAAAAAGAATAACGTGGTTCGAAACCATCCCACGTAAAAAAACTAAGGAGATTTTGTCATGAATATTAGAACTTTAGTCGGCAATGGTATTTTAGCGGCATTATATATTGCTGTTTCTATGCTTATTCAGCCATTTGGCTTTACGAATGTACAATTTCGTATTTCAGAGATGTTTAATCATCTCGTTGTATTTAACAAGAAAGCAATTTACGGAATTGTATTAGGTGTATTTTTAACGAATCTCTTTTTCTCACCTATGATCGCTTATGATTTAGTATTTGGAGTAGGGCAATCTATTCTTGCATTAGTTGCAACGATTATTTCTATGCGATTTATTAAAGGTGTTTGGGCTCGTATGATTTTTAATACGGTTATCTTTACGATTACAATGTTTATGATTGCAATTGAACTTCATCTTGCATTGGGTTTACCATTTATGTTGTCTTGGTTAACATGTGCAGTCGGTGAATTTGTTGTAATGGCCATTGGTATGCCTGTAATGTACTGGATTAATAAGCGAGTACAATTTGAAAGATTTATGTAATAGATGAAAGAGCTATTCCTATAGGGATAGCTCTTTTTGTATGTAATCATATTGAATATAATGCTGTGACTCTAGATAAAATATAATAAAATAAAGTGAGGCTTTCATTAGCTGGCTACATATAAGAAGTCTTATATAAGGGGAATCTAGTATGAAATATAAAATTCATTGGTTGTATAAAACGAAGCGAGGATTGCAGACGGAATTAACAACAGATTATATGAACATAGAAGAAATACTTCAATTTGCAGAGGATTTTGAGAAAACAGGAAGAGCTAAGGAACTTTTATTTTACGATGAAATGGATGCAGAATGGTCATTAAAGGAAATGAAAAAACTGAGTAAACAAGTAGAGGAAGAGCCCCAAGAAATACTCGTTTATTTTGATGGGGGGTATGATGTGCAAACGAAAGAAGCTGGCGTTGGTATATGTGTGTACTATAAAAAAGGAAATACAAACTACCGCATTCGCCGCAATGCATATATAGAAGGTATAGATGATAATAATGAAGCGGAATATGCATCACTATTATACGGTATGAATATACTCGAGGAATTAGGGATTAAATATGAAGCAGTTACACTTCGCGGAGATTCTCAAGTTGTATTGCAGCAATTGGCGGGAGAATGGCCTTGTTATGATGAGCATTTAAACCATTATTTAGATCAAATTGAACAAAAGGCGAAGCAAATGAAATTAAAACTTGTATGTGATCCGATATCTAGAAAACAAAATAAAGAAGCACATCAATTAGCAACGCAAGCATTAGAAGGGACAGTCATTGATAGTCATAAAGAAATAACCGAATAGAGAGGTGCAAAGGTGGATAAAAAGCAACTCATTACAGAGGTAAATGACTTATTAGAAACATATTGTGAAGGATGTTTCTTGCGAGAACATAATCGAAAGACAAATAGTAAATATTATGCACATTCATTTTGTATAAGACAATGTACAGTTGGAGAAACATTGAAAAAGTATGGAGAACAGTTGTCATAAAAAAACATCCAGAGAAAATTCTCTGGATGTTTTTTAGTGCTTTGCTTCGTTTAATTGCTGCTCGCATTTGCTTAGTTTCTTTTCCTCGTTCATTAAAAATGGTTCATCTAAATCTACTGCAACAGATTTCATAATTTCAAGCTGTGAGCGAGCTGCTTCTACTGCAGTAGTGGCATGCTCTAATGTGTCTGGATCCATTGAAATTGTTGCAGAACCTACCATCTTTTGTGCTGTTTCTACACGGAATTTTACTTCTTCAAAATCATTTACTTCTGATCCCATTAATAATTCCTCCTTTGTATAGTGCGCATTTTACATAGTTTTTGCTCTGTAAAACGGAAATATACAAAGGAATAACAAAGAAGGTTACCAAGTAAGGTAACCTTCTGTTATATGTTGGATTAAAGTTTTACTACGTTAGCAGCTTGAGGTCCACGGTTACCTTCAGTAATGTCGAAAGATACTTCTTGACCTTCTTCTAAAGCTTTGTAGCCGTCTCCTTGAATAGCAGAGAAATGTACGAATACATCGTCAGCGCCTTCCATTTCGATAAATCCAAAACCTTTTTCGTTGTTAAACCATTTTACTTTTCCTTGCATGTTACAATTCCTCCTAAAAGCGTTTACTATTTTCATTTAGTGAAATTCATTTAAAGAAATAATATAAACTAAAAATGCTATATTCTTGAATATTCTGCTAAATGATTAATTTAAATATACACGAATTGGGAGAATTTAGTCAAGTAAGCGGTTTTATTTTTTATATTTTTAAATAATTTTCCAATCAAATTTTTAAATAGGTATAGGACAGGCCGAGTATGTAATATTCTTAATTGAATGCTATACATAACGAGGTGAAAGAATGAATAGGTCGTACTTATTAGATAATGAAGGAATGAGAACGAGAACCGACATACCGGATTGGGTTGCAAAAGAATTTGAGATTTTTTCAAGTGTCGTGTTAGAACCAACTTTTCCATGTTATTTCGGTTTAACAGCTTTGAAAAAGAATGAACTTCGTTATTCATTTCTTTCTCATAATGATTGGAGTCATTTGCCGCATACAATGTTATCTTTTTTAGAGTTAATGAAAGAGAGGCCGATTGTAAGAAGGGGCTTTTTCCTTTTTGTAGAACCGGAATGTGAAGAACGATCACTCGAATATTACCGTGATTCCTTTTGGAAAGTGTTACAGTATTTACATGAAAACGATAATCAAGCATGGCCAAAGCAAATTCCTGAGGATCCAGACCATTATTTATGGGAATTTTCATTTTGTGGTGAGCCAATATTCGCATTTGGAAACGCGCCAGCTTATAAACAACGAAAAACTAGACATTTAGGGAATTCTCTCGTTATTGGGTTTCAACCACGCACTATTTTTGATGGATTAGAGGGGGATCGTCCTAAAGGAGCATATTCAAGACAAATGGTCCGTGAGCGAGTTGAAAAGTGGGATCAATTGCCGAAACATCCTAACATTAGTCATTATGGTGACCCAGAGCATCGTGAATGGAAACAATATTTCATAGGAGACGATGTAGAACCAATAAAAGGGAAATGTCCTTTTCTTCATAGGATAGAAAAGTAAGAGCCATCACCTATATGGCTCTTTTGTATATTTTGGATAAAAAAGGGTATTTTATTATGGAAGCTAGTCCATTTTTTCAAATTACATCATTAACTAGTAGTAAAGAGAGTAGAAAGGATAGAGCGATGTTTGGAGCAATTATACAGCAAATCGTATTAGGTATTTCATTAGCTGCACCAGTAGGGCCGATTAATATTGAAATGTTAAAACGAGGAATTGAACGTGGGTTTTGGCATGCTTGGGTTGTTGGAATTGGTGGAATGACTGCAGATGTTTTATTTATGCTTCTCATTTATTTCGGTTTATCTTCTGTGTTTATGTATACATATGTACAAGCCTTCATGTATTGCACGGGTTTTTTCTTGTTATTTTATTTAGGATTTCAAAGTGTAAAACAAGGAATTTCCCACTCAAACATGGAATATAAAAAAGAAGAGGTAGGTGGTCTTAAGCAATCGTTTATGGCAGGATTTTTAATTGCGATATCCAATCCATTAAATCTTGTTTTTTGGTTTGGTATATACGGAAGTACACTTAGCTCATTACTTACGAAGGTAACGAAACAAGAAGCTTTTTTGTACAGTCTTTGCATTATTGCAGGTATTATTTTATGGAATTTAAATATTGCTTTTTCTGTACATTTTGGAAGAACTTTATTAAAACCAAAAGCGCTTGGCTACATAACAGCCGGAGCAGGTATTATTTTAGTAGGTTACTCTATACATTTTGCATACAAAGCTTTACAGTTGTTCACATAAGATTGAAGGGGAGATTTTTATGTATCGAACCACTATTGACGGAAAAGAAATTATAATTACGTTAGCGCCAAAAATCCGAAAAGAAATTACTGATAGAAATCCACTATATGAAGCAGTATTTCATAATGCTGCAAGATTGCTACAAACAAAGCAACCGACGTTTGCAGTAAATCATCAAATATTTGGTCTCATTATTGGAGAAGTGCAAAGAGGAGAAGTAACAGTGTTTGCAGTGGAACATATTATTCCGAAGCAAAATATATTTGGGCCAAACAATTTTTTCTCGGCAATAGAACAGCGGGCAAATTTGTAAAGTGAATAGAACAAGAATAGAAAAGAAATAGTCGTAACGATATGTTGCGGCTGTTTTTTTGGAAAAGGGGGAAACAAGATGAAGAAAGTGGGGAAAGAGTTCTTTTTACAACATGATATTGTTATTATGTATAGCATTCTATTTATTTTCATTATTATTTTAAAAATGCAATTTTTTACGTGGTTTGGCATGTTAGCATGTATGTTTGGGATTGTTTTCTATACACTTAATGAATATATGACACATCGTTTTTTATTCCATATAAAGCCACCTAAAAACACATTTCTATTAAAAATGTTAAGAAGATTGCATTATGATCACCACGTATATCCAGATGATTTAAAACTTTTGTTTTTACCTGTATGGTTTAGTATACCTAGTTTTACTATATATTTACTTATAGCATATGGTATTACAAAAAGTCTTACTATTACACTTTCATTTGGAATCGGAATGATTATTATGCTGCTCGTTTACGAATGGAAACATTATATTGCCCATAGACCGATTCGTCCCGTCACTAAGTTTGGAAGATGGCTAAAAAAACAACATATATTACACCATTATAAAAACGAAAAGTTTTGGTTCGGTGTTTCAAATCCAGTATTCGATTTTATATTTGGAACACTTAAAGACGGAAAAGAGGTTGAGTTAAGCGAAACAGCTCGTAATTTAGAAAAGGAAAAAAAGACAAAAGTAGTGCGTTAAGCACTGCTTTTGTCTTAATGAGGAAAAAATAAGTAAGGTGTCACTTTATGTTGAAAAAGTATATTAAAAATTTAGGGGAAATTGCCGAAAAATGTCTATCAAAAAATCTTTGCATGAATGCACGGATTGTCTACAATAAGTATAAGTTTCTGAATATTTATAAAATTTAGTCTTTAGGTATGCAAGGGGGAAGTGCATTTCAAGTAAGAGAGGGGATCGGTTAATGAAACGAGATGATACGTCAGCACGTAAGTTGCAAAATGAGGTGAATTATACAGAGGTCGTTCAGTCGGAAGAATTTCAATTGTTATTAAATACGAAAAAGAAGTTTATCATTCCAATGAGTATTTTCTTTTTTAGTTTTTTTATCGCATTACCTATTTTAACATCGTATTCAAAGGTGCTCAATACACCTGCATTTGGTGACGTTACATGGGCGTGGGTATTTGCTTTTTCCCAATTTATCATGACATGGGCACTATGTATGATTTATAGCAAAAAAGCAGAATCATTTGATGAAATCTCCCGAAAAATTCTGCAAGATATGCAAAAAGGGAGGGGCTGAACTTGAATACTACTGCGTTTGCACTATTTTTAATTATTGTTCTTGGTACGCTTGTCATAACCTATTTTGCATCGAAAAAAACGAAAAATGCGAGTGAATTTTATACGGCTGGAGGGGGATTAACTGGTTGGCAAAATGGTCTGGCCATTGCTGGAGATTATATGTCTGCTGCTTCATTTCTTGGTATAGCCGGAGCAATCGCATTAACTGGGTTTGATGGATTCTTTTATAGTATCGGTTTTTTAGTTGCTTATTTAGTTGTACTATATCTTGTTGCAGAACCGCTTAGAAATTTAGGAAAGTACACTTTGGCGGATATGATTGCAGCACGCTTTGATGCGAAAAAAGTTCGCGGAGTCGCAGCTCTTAATACGATGACGATTTCTATCTTTTATATGATTGCACAATTAGTTGGCGCGGGTGCACTTATTAAATTATTATTAGGAATTGAATATACGACATCTGTATTAATCGTTGGAACACTTATGACGGTGTATGTTATTTTTGGTGGTATGACAGCAACGAGCTGGGTACAAATTGTAAAGGCTGTATTACTTATGGCTGGTACGTTTATTATTTCTGTTATCGTTTTCGCAAAATTCAACTTCAGCGTGACTGAAATGTTCGCTCAAATGAAAACAGCTACACCATTAAAAGATTCATTTTTAAATCCAGGTGTAAAGTATAAGGATGGTCTTGATACACTTTCTTTAAATTTAGGACTAGTACTTGGTACAGCTGGATTACCACATATACTTGTCCGCTTTTTTACAGTACGTGATGCAAAAACTGCACGTCAATCTGTCGTATATGCGACGTGGTTAATTGGTGCATTTTATATTATGACGATTTTCTTAGGATTTGGTGCGGCGGCTTTTGTAGGAAATGAAGCGATTATTAAAGCGAACCCAGCTGGTAATATGGCGGCACCTTTATTAGCAAAAGCGTTAGGTGGAGATTTCTTATTTGCTTTCGTATCAGCAATTGCTTTTGCGACGATTTTGGCTGTAGTGGCAGGTCTTGTATTAACAGCAGCATCAGCATTTGCACATGATTTTTATAATGAGATCATTCGCAAAGGGAAATCAACGGAAAAAGAGCAAGTATCCATGGCTCGTTATGCATCTATTGGAGTAGCGATACTATCTATCATACTTGCATTATTTGCCCAAACATTAAACGTAGCATTTTTAGTATCATTAGCATTTGCAGTTGCAGCGAGTGCAAATCTACCAGTGATTTTATTTACAATATATTGGAAGCGTTTTAATACAACGGGTGCTATTTCCGGTATGATTGTAGGGCTCGTATCAGCAATTGTTCTCGTAGCGTTGAGTCCGAATGTTTGGAACCCTGTAGCTGGAAAAGCTATTTTTGTTGGGGAAGCGATATTCCCATATACGACACCAGGAATTATTTCAATTCCGCTCGGATTTCTTGCAGCATATTTAGGAACTGTTTTATCTAGTAAGAAAGAAGATGCAGCGAAATTTGATGAAATTCTTGTGAAATCTAATACTGGTCACGGTATTAGTGATGCGTCTTCACATTAAATAAAAGAGGAGCTTTTCGATAGATAAGAAAAGCTCTTTTTTCTTTTGTCATTTTCTTGTAAATATTACTGATTTGTAAGTAGGATTTGTCTTAATTTTGTGGAATGAAAATAGCAGGGAGAAATTTAAGTCATCATGGCACCAGCGCAGCTTTTGTGAAAAATAAGTTGTTATGGAAGGTGGAAGTAATGATGAAAACGAAGCAAACTGATGAATTATTAGCAAAAGATGAGCAATATGTTTGGCACGGAATGCGTCCCTTTAGTCCAAATAGTACAATGGTAGGGGCAAAAGCTGAAGGGTGCTGGGTTGAAGATATACAAGGAAAAAGATATTTAGATGGTATGAGTGGTCTTTGGTGTGTGAATAGTGGATATGGAAGAAAGGAGCTCGCAGAAGCGGCTTATAAGCAATTACAAACATTATCATACTTTCCGATGTCACAATCTCATGAACCAGCTATAAAGCTTGCTGAAAAGTTAAATGAGTGGCTTGGGGGAGAGTATGTTATTTTCTTCTCAAATAGTGGTTCAGAAGCGAACGAAACAGCTTTTAAAATAGCAAGGCAATACTATGCGCAAAAAGGTGAACCACATCGTTATAAATTTATGTCACGTTATCGTGGGTATCACGGGAATACAATGGCGACAATGGCAGCGACGGGACAAGCGCAGCGTAGATATCAATATGAGCCGTTTGCTTCAGGCTTTTTACACGTAACACCACCGGATTGTTACCGTATGCCTGGGATTGAAGGGCAGCATATTTATGATGTAGAATGTGTGAAAGAAGTCGATCGTGTTATGACGTGGGAATTAAGTGAAACAATTGCCGCTTTTATTATGGAACCAATTATTACAGGTGGGGGCATTTTAATGCCACCACAAGACTATATGAAAGCTGTTCATGAGACGTGTCAAAAACACGGTGCCTTGCTTATTAGTGATGAAGTGATTTGCGGCTTCGGTCGTACAGGAAAAGCATTTGGATTTATGAATTATGATGTGAAGCCAGATATTATTACGATGGCAAAAGGCATTACGAGCGCATATTTACCATTATCTGCAACAGCTGTGAAAAAAGAAATATATGAAGCATTTAAAGGGAAGGGAGAGTATGAATTCTTCCGACATATTAATACATTTGGTGGAAATCCAGCAGCTTGTGCATTAGCACTTAAAAACTTAGAGATTATGGAAAATGAAAATTTAATCGAGCGATCTGCGCAAATGGGTTCCCTTTTATTAGAGCAACTAAAAGATGAAATTGGGGAACATCCGCTTGTTGGGAATATTAGAGGAAAAGGTCTATTAGTCGGAATTGAATTAGTAAATGATAAAGAGACGAAAGAGCCAATTGATAACGACAAAATTGCAAGTGTTGTAAATGCTTGTAAAGAAAAGGGCTTAATTATAGGACGCAATGGTATGACAACAGCAGGGTATAATAACGTCTTAACATTAGCACCGCCGCTTATTATTTCAAGTGAAGAAATTGCCTTTGTTGTTGGAACGTTGAAGACGGCGATGGAACGTATTTAATAAATAGAGAGAGGAGCGAGCTGTAATATAAGGCTCGCTTTTGTTTAGTAGGAGGGGACTTTTAATGGATAAATATGATCCGAACAAACATTATCACATCGGATATTATGAAGACGGATATGATTTAGAAGTGACGGCGTACAAAAGAATAAATGAACCAGTTTGGGATGCTTATCTTCCGCACTATGAGGCAGACGATTTTTATAAGAAAGTGGAGGAAATGAAACTGGGTGAATATATAGATGATTATGGTATTAAGGTGTATTCATTTAGTAATGATATCAATGATGAAGAAGCACGAACTATTTTTGAAAAATGGTTAAAAAAGAACGAGATTGTTTAAAGATAAAACAAAAAGGAGATTGCTATCTTATAAAATAGCAATCTCCTTTTATTATAGTAAACTTATTTACTTGCTTTCATTGCTTTATCTTTTGCACCAAAAGTATATTTTAACATTGGTGGTGTAATCATTGTAGTTAAAATAACGACAATAACGATTGCTGTAAAGTAATCTTGTGCCAATAGACCTGAAGAAAGTCCTGTTCCTGCAATGATAAGTGCAACTTCACCACGAGAAACCATTCCAGCACCGATAATTGCAGAAGACTTAGCGTCAAATCCAGTCATGCGTGCACCAACACCACAACCAATTAGTTTTGTTAATACAGCGATTACTGTTAATGCTAGGATGAACCAAATTTGATTGCCAATACCGTCAAATGTAATATTCATACCGATACTAACGAAGAATACTGGAACGAACATAGCGTAAGCAATTGGTTCTACTTTCTTTTCTACTTCATGTTTGTAGTTTGTTTGAGAAATTGCAATACCAGCAGCGAAAGCACCGATAATACCAGCAATTCCTAATAATTCGCCAAAATATGCGAATGAGAAACAGATGATAAGAGCCGCGCTCACGATAGACTCAGATACGCGTAGTGGTGATAACCAGCGCATAATTGCAGGAACACCTTTCCATCCGATTAAAATAATAGAAGCGAAGAATACTACTTTCTTCAAGATAACCATTGTTAAGTTAACATCATCAGTACCTAAGAAGCTCATTGCGAATGCTAATAAAATAACGACAAGAATGTCATCAAATACAGCTGCGCCTAGCATAGTTGTACTTTCACGTGTTTTCATCTTTCCTAAATCGCGAAGTGTTTGAACGGAAATACTAACACTTGTCGCACATAGAAGTAATCCTAAGAATACAGCGTTTCCTTGTTCCATTCCCATAACAAGGCCGGAAACGTAACCACCTACGAATGGAAGAATGATACCTCCGAGTGCAACTGCTAAAGAAGAATTACGATTGGCGTTTAATTCTTCTAAGTCTGTTTCAAGTCCAGCCATAAACATTAAGAGAATAACCCCGACATTACTTAATTGAGTTAGAAGCTCTGAATTTTCAATCCAACCTAATACAGCTGGACCGATAACGATACCGACAATTAATTTACCTAGTACAGAAGGTTGACCTAATCTAACGCTAAGATCACCAGCAAGCTTTGTACTTAATAAAATAAGTGCAATTTGAAAGAAAAATTCGAATTCCATCTGATCCTCTCCTCGTCATTTTTAATTTTATCATACGATTTCTCGGAATTTGCCTAATGAAAATATGTAAAACCCATTAAACAAAAGGGTCTGATTACAAGTTCTTTTGAACTCGTAATTTGAACCTGTAATTAATATATAATAGATTTTATAAAAAATCAATGAAAAAATGGGAGCTTTTTGAGGAAGAAGCTGTCTTATTGGGATATAGGTGTAAGAGTAGTGTGTGAATTTTATATGTATAAAATAGTATGAAGTCCTTTTCCATTACAAATAATAAATTCTACATACTATTTCACAAACTATAACTGTGAAAGGGAGGTTTTATCATTTGAATTCATTAAAAAATAACTTGTCTATTGTTGCTTTAGGTGGAGTAAATGAAATAGGAAAAAATATGTATGCTATTCAATATGAAAATGATATTGTCGTCATTGATTGTGGGTCTAAATTTCCAGATGAAAGTTTATTAGGGATTGATTTAATAATTCCAGACGTCACATATTTGCAAGAAAATAAAGAAAAAATTCGCGGTTTAGTAGTAACGCACGGGCATGAGGACCATATTGGCGGAATACCATATTTTTTAAAACAACTAAATGTACCAATCTATGCAACAAAGTTAACGTTAGGTTTAATTGAAATTAAATTAAAGGAACACAATCTTCAAAATGATACGGAATTAATCGTTATTCATTCAGAATCAGAAATTGATTGTGGTTCTATTAAGGCAACCTTTTTTAAAACGAACCACAGTATTCCGGATTGTCTCGGTATTGTTTTTCATACACCAGAAGGTACTGTAGTACATACAGGTGATTTTAAATTTGATTTAACACCAGTAAATAATCAACATCCTGATATTCATAAAATGGCTAAAATAGGAAGTGAAGGTGTACTAGCTTTATTATCTGAAAGCACAAATGCAGAACGCCCAGGTTTTACTCCATCAGAAAGGTCAGTAGGAGAACGGATAGAGGAAATATTTATGAAAGCAAATAGAAAAGTAATTATTTCTACGTTTGCTTCTAATGTGAATCGTGTTCAGCAAATAGTTGAAGCATGTATAAAAACAAATCGAAAATTGGCTTTGCTCGGGAGAAGTATGGTAAATGTAGTAGAAGTTGCTCTAGAGAAAGGATATTTACATATTCCAGACGGCATGTTAATTGAAGCGAGTGAGGTAAATCGTTTAGATCCAAAGCAGGTAGCGATACTTTGTACAGGAAGTCAAGGAGAACCGATGGCAGCTTTAGCGCGTTTAGCGAGTGGAAACTATAGACAAGTGGATATTTTACCAGAAGATACGGTTATTATAGCCGCGACCCCTATCCCAGGAAATGAACGTAACGTTTCTCGAATTATCGATAATTTATTTGCATTAGGAGCAAAGGTGATTTACGGATCAGGTAGTTCTACTGGAGTGCATGTATCCGGTCATGCATATCAAGAAGAGTTGAAGTTAATGCTTACATTAATGAAGCCAAAATATTTTATTCCAATTCATGGAGAGTTTAGAATGCTACATCACCATAGTTTGTTAGCAGAATCAATTGGTATTGAAAAGGAAAATATCTTTATCGTACGTAATGGAGATGTTGTAGATATAAGTAATGAAGTGGCAATTCAATCTAGAAGAATACAGGCAGGAAATATATATGTAGATGGATTAGGAATTGGAGATGTTGGAAATGCATTATTACGTGATCGTAAACAACTTTCAGAAGATGGAATGCTCGTTATAGTTATTACTTTTAATAAAGTGGATGGAGAAATAATTTCAGGTCCTGATATTATTTCTCGTGGATTTGTCTATGTTCGTGATTCAGAAGAATTTTTAAGAGAATTAAATAAATTAGCTGTTATTACAATTAATAATTTAAAGAAAGAGAATGTGAATAGCTGGGGTATTTTGAAAAGGGAGGTAAGAGAAGCGTTAGGGAAGTATATATATACAAATACAAAACGAAAGCCGATGATTCTTCCTATAATAATAGAGGTTTAATAGTAAAAAAAGAATTCTCGTATGGGAATTCTTTTTTGTTTTGAAGACAAAATGAACATATAATGAAATAAATAGAAATGGAAGGAAATAAAAGATGTTATTAAATAAACGTTTTACAATTGGAGAAATGGCAAAAATGCATAATATCGCAGAATCTACATTAAGGTATTATGATGAAAAAGGAATTTTTCATCCGTCCATTGTTGATCCTCAAACGAATTATCGTTATTATACAATCGATCAATTTTCACTATTAGATACGATTAAGTTTTTACGCCAATTAAACATTCCATTAAAGGAAATTAAAAAATATATTGATGAAAGAAATCCAGCATACGCACTCAATTTACTGGAAAAACAAAAAGAGATGATGCTGAAGAAACAAAGAGAAATTGAGTATGCTTTGGCGAAAATGGAGCATAGAATTCATTTAATTAAGGAAGCAACAAAAGCAAAAGCTGAACAAATGGTAATAAAAGAGATCCCGCCGCGAAAAATTACAGCTATTGCGGTTGCTCCAAATACGACGGATGATATGTTTGAGTACTACATCCATTCGCTTCAAAAAAATATGAGGCAAATGGATGATAGTTTATTTTCTGGAGATATTGGTGTAACTGTTGCGAAAAAAGGTTTAATGCAAAATGAGTTTCAAGCATATAGCAGTGTATTTATTCTTTTGGATTATATGCCGTATGAAGTGCATACTTCAGATGAAATTAAAGAAGGTTTATATGCTTGTTCTTATCATCATGGACCATATGAAGAAACAGATGCAACGTACAAGGAGTTACTTACATACATTGATAAAGAAGGTTACGAAGTACATGGAGATTCGATTGAGATTGGATTGATTGATTGGTCTGTAACAGAAGATCCTGAGGAGCAAGTAACAGAAATTCAAATTCCTGTAGTAAAAAAATAAGATGAAAACCTTTGAATTGATTACAAATTTACATTCATTCATATAAGTCAGTTACCTATTTTTTAATTCTCTATTGACCTTAAAGTTACTTGAAGGTTTAAACTAAGAAAAGAGAGTTGAAAAAAAGGAGCATATTAGAGTATGGAAGCAACAGAAAAATTAAGAGAAAAACCAATTAAAAGTTTATTTATTTCTTATTTAATACCAGCAGTTCTTGGAATGGTATTAATGTCAGTGAATATTGTAATTGACGCGGTTATGATTAGTAGAGGAGTTGGGGCGAACGGTTTAGCAGGAGTGAACGTGGCTATTCCAGCCTTTTCGATTTTCTTCTCTATTTCATTATGGATTGGAATGGGCGGGGCAACGTTATACTCCATTGCATTAGGTGAAAATAAACGAGAAAGAGCAAGGTCTATTTTTACTCAATCAATGACGGTAGCAGTTGTTATCGTAGGGATTTTAGCAGCGATTTGCTTATGGAGAATAGAAGATTTAGCATACTTATTTGGTGCAAACGAAGTGATTCTACCATATGCGTTAGACTATTTACACGTATTATTAACATTTGGAATGATATACGTTTTAGAAAATATTTTAAGTACATTTATTCGAAATGATGGAAATCCTAATTTAGCGATGGCAGGTCTTGTTGTAACGGCTGTATTAAATATCGTGTTTGACTACATCTTTATTTTTATTTTTGGATGGGGCGTAACAGGTGCTGCTTCAGCGACTATTCTTTCGGCAGCGATTGGTTTCCTTGTATTATTAACTCATTTCTTTAGAAAAAGTAGTATCTTAAAGTGGACGAAATTCCATTTTGAATGGGATACTGTCAAACAAATTATGGTGATTGGTTTCCCAAGTTTTACAGCAGAAAGTACGGTTGCAATCGTAACGATTGGTTTTAATATCGCATTCGTCCAATATGCAGGAGAAGTAGGAGTAGCTTCCTATGCGATGGTGAATAGTATTCATGCAATGACATTACTATTATTCTTCGGTGTAGGTGCTGCATTGCAACCAATTGCTAGTTTCCATTATGGTGCAAACTTATCAGAAAGATTGCGTGAAGGATTGAAGTTTGCTGTGAAAATTGCAGTTGTCCTTGGAGGCGTTGCGATAATTGTCGGATTATTCTTCGGGAAATATATCATTGGTTTATTTGATGTTCAATCTCCAGAATTATTGGAGTTAACCTTAACAGGTATTAGTTTATTCTTTATCCAATACGTATTTTTAGGTTATAACATTGTGTATGGAGAGTACTTCCAATCAGTGCGACAAACGAAGAAATCAGTACTTATTATAATGAGCCGAGGATTACTATTTATTATTCCATTGTTATGGATTATGCCGAAATTATTTGGTATAAATGGAATTTGGCTCGTTATGCCAGTTGCAGAAGTAATGACAGCGGTTATCGTATTTACGATGAATCGTATGAAGCATCCTGTGCCATTAAATATGGCAGGAGAGAAAGAAGCGATATGATGAAGAAATCCCCTTAAGCAATTAAGGGGATTTTTTTATTCCTTTAAACTAATCGCAAAAGATCCATCCGTTTCTTGAACAGAAGCAAAGGCAACGTTTTTAATATTTGTAATTCCTTTTTCTTTTAATTCTTTATATAACCATTTTTCATCTTTATGTATTAACTTTAAGTTATCATATTGAATTTGTGAATCGACGATAAGTGCAATTGGTAATCCAGCATACTTAACATCTATGTTTAAATCTTTTGGAGTTAATGGTACAAGTTCTCTTTTTGGTAAAATACTAATAGCGCCGTTCGCTTCTAAAATAGCGTATTCAATTTCATGAACACTTGGATATCCTGCAACGCGAAGATTAGAAAGCAGTTCTGCAATGGGGTATCTACTTTTTTGTAAGTTCTCAAAAATAATATCACCATGTTTAATTAAAATGATAGGGTGTCCGAGAATAAAGCGATTTAGTTTGTTGAATAGGCTTAATTTTGTAAGGAGTAAATGTAAACATGTGATAACAACCATACCGAGAAATGCTTGTAAAGCACCAGAGACGGGTATGGCCTGGAAAGCTAAATAAGATAAAAAAATTATAGCCCCAAAATCATGAGGAGTTAGTTGCGCTAACGCGGATTTACCGAGTAACTTAAGCGATAGCAAAAATAAGATGAAAAAGAACGACACGTTACATAAAAAGAGAAGCAATAGAGACACTCCTTCGTGTAAAGTTGTACTTACTATTCCCGAAAGTAATATAAATATTACCTTTCAGAGGATAAATTAGGGTTTATTGGAATTTGTCTGTATACAAACAAATAAATGGATATTATCATGAAGGAAGTAAAAGAAAATAGGAGTATATGAATATGAGAAAGAAGAAAATAATGAAGGGCATTTTAGTTGTTATAATGATTTGCGCCGTGTATGCGGGGTTTTTACAATATCACATTTATAAGCATGGGCATATGAATGCAACATACGATGCTGATTACATAATTGTACTAGGATCGAAAGTAAATGGGGCGAAACCATCTTATTCATTGCAATATCGTATTGATAAAGCAGCTGAATATTTAAAATCACATGAGAAAACAATCGCTATCGTATCTGGAGGACAAGGAAAAGGCGAAGACATTTCAGAAGCATTAGCAATGAAACAAGGACTAATAAAACAAAATATCGCAGAAGACCGCATTATAATGGAGGACAAATCTACGAGTACAGATGAGAATATTACATTCTCAAAACCGTTAATTCCAGCCGATATGAAAAAAGGTATGATCGTAACAAACGATTTTCACATGTTTAGAGCGAAAAAAATAGCGGCCAAACAAGGTTTACAATTAGAAGGTCTTCCGGCAAAAACACCGAAACCAATCATCATTCCATCGAATGTACGAGAATATTTAGCAATTACACAGTATTGGTTTATGAATCGAATATAGTGAAAGTGATCCCGTCTGAAACTTCAGGCGGGATTTAGTTTGAGGAAAATCTTACAAATATGTCACGTTCGTGAAAGGTAAAGCGATAGTTTCTAGAATGATTTCCTGACATAATGAAGGTAACAAAAACTATTTAGAGGTGAATCGGATGAAAGGAAATAATATTTTATCTTCGTTATGTTACTTTAGTATCTTTTTTGCACCATTTTTACTACCAATTATCGTGTACTTTATTGCAGAAGATGAAGTGAAGTATCACGCGAAAAAAGCATTTTGGTCACATGTTTTCCCATACGCAATCTTATTTGGAGGACTAGCAGTATCAGGCATGTACGGTTTAGGTTTCAATCAATCTGACGGTGCTGGAATTGGAATGGCTATCACATATGCAGTGTTCATTCTTGTAGGAATTTACTACTTCATTTGGAATATCGTAAAAGGTATTAAAGTTTTGAAAACGGCGTAATAAGATAAGTATAATTTCATTTACCGTATTGATAAACGTTTTAATAAAGGAGCAATTCAAAAAGAATTGCTCTTTTTGTGCTTATAAGTTGTGAAAATTGAAAAAGATATGTTAATTTTTCATTATGAAGAGAAAAAAGGAGTGACTTTCATGAATGAGATGATACATAAGATGGAGCAACATGTTTCAGTTCGTAAATATAAAGAAGAATCAATTCCGAAAGATGTAGTAGAAAAGATGGTGCATGCTGCGCAACATGCAGCTTCATCACATTTTGTACAGGCGTATTCTGTTATATATGTAACAGATCAGGAATTAAAGGCTAAACTAGCAGAGCTATCCGGAAATCGCCATGTGAAGGACTGTGCAGCATTTTTTGTTTGTTGTGCAGATTTAAAACGACTTGAAATTGCATGTGAAAAACATGGTACAGAGATAAAGCATGAGGGAGTAGAAGACTTTATCGTTGCGACGGTAGATGCATCACTTTTTGCGCAAAACTTAGCACTAGCGGCAGAGTCATTAGGCTACGGTATTTGTTATATTGGTGGTATTCGTAATAATCCGAGAGAAGTGAGCGAATTGCTTCATTTACCGGATAAAGTATATCCTGTATTCGGAATGACAGTCGGTGTACCAGATGAAGAACATGGAGTTAAACCACGTTTACCAGTAGCAGCAGTTCTTCATGAAAATGGATATAATGAACAGAAATATGATGAATTACTAAATGAATATGATGAAACGATGAGCGCGTATTACAAAGAAAGATCATCAAATCAAAAAAACGTAACGTGGACGGAATCAATGAGTTCATTTATGTCCAAAGAAAAAAGAATGCATATGAAAGAGTTTTTAAGTGAAAAAGGTTTAAATAAGAAGTGAGTAAAGAGGCAAACCTGTGATGTGGGTTTGCCTTTTTTGGAAGGAGAAATACCTAAGGCCAGAAAGTTCTTTATTCTTTCTGAACTTAGGTATTTTGTTTGTTATCATATACATAGAAATAAAAATTAATAATTTTTTACAAAAGTGATAGGAAAAGAGAATGAAATGCCAATAGTAAGTAAAAGCAGCTGCTAAAGGGGAACTGAGGAAGGAAGATGCTTATGATTTTCAATTCTGAAGAGGATTTAATTATAGCTATGAAAAAACATGATCAAGATGCTTTGAAAGAAGTGATTGATTAATATGGAAAATTAATTTTGTACATTATTCATAAATCATTAAGTACCCCTATTGAAAAACAATATGTGGATGATTGTTATAACGATGTATTTACTGTCATTTGGTTTAATATCGACCAATTTGATAATGATAAAAAGCGGCATAATAGCCGCTTTTTATCGTTATCACGTTTAAAAATATATCATGATATTTCATTCGAAACCTAATTCTTAATGCATAACCTAAAGCAACTTCTATAATAAATGCAAACTTTCAATAAGAAGATACATACCCGTACAACTTAAAAGGATATACGTAAATATTTTGAAAATCCGTTGATTAAGCCATTTGAAAATAATTTGACCTATAAACAAACCTAAAAATAAAATTGGAATGGCATAAAAACTTGATTCCCAAATGGTTTTGTTTGTGCCAGTAAAGAGTATTTGAGTTACTAGACTAATGAAATATATAAACAGATAAAAAGCTAATGTAGTTGCTCTTAACTTCTCTTTTTCAGTATTAGTTCCTGTAAAATAAAGTAACAGGGGAGGACCTGGCATACCGATACTTGTCGTTAAAAGACCAGATAATCCACCAACTATGAAATCTCTAGATTGTGTTGATCTAACCTTAATTTTGCATATTAGCAACAATGTTAATAGTAAGAGTAGGATGCTAACTGCTAATTTAAAAGTGTTTATGTTAACGGAAATGAAGATTAAAATACCAAAAGGTACACCAACTATACTTCCCAAAATAAACCTTTTCAGTAGAACAAAATCAACGTCCATTCTTATTTTCCAAATGAGTGAAATGGAGATAATTAAAGATAAAATAATGTTTATTTGTATAGCTTCTTGTGGTAAAAATAACATAAGTAAGAAAGGGGTTGCCATTATGGAAAAGCCAAAACCTGTACTTGCTTGCAGAATAGAAGCCACTAATATAATACATATGAAAATGAATGTGATACCCAAAACAGCCCTCCTCTTTAATCAAGTTTAACTAGTTGAAGTCTCTTATTTAAGTGCAAACTTTCACAAACTTATTTATATTTTAACATAAATATCTAGTTTTTTCTCAAATAGTGTTGCCATATAAGGATCATTAACTAAAAAATTAGACTGACATTTTTAAGCAATTTTATTATTGGGAAACAAATAATGAATGGGATCTCAGTGAATAATCTATTGAT
>NZ_QPEL01000041.1:0-41693 GCF_008368965.1 Bacillus sp. AY2-1
TTTTAAATACTTGCTGTAGCAGCTATGTTATGAACACAGGAAATAAATTCATAAGTGAATGCGTCAATTTCCTCTTTCGTAATAATATACGGCGGAAGTAATCGAATAATATTCCCTTGTGTTACATCGACTAACATCCCTTTATTCATTAACTCAATCTGTAATTTCTTCACATTTTCATTCGTGTCATTCACACTTATCCCAAACATCATCCCCGCATGACGCACTTCCTGAATATAATAAGAATTTTCTTTCTGAATGTCTTGCAGTTTGTCATTTAAATATAGTGACGTTTCATAAGCTTCTTGCATTAACCCATCATCAAGTAATGTATTTAATACAGTTAAACCTAATGCTGTTCCCATTGATGAGTGAGCAAACGTTGTCCCGTGATCTCCTGGTGAAAATACATCACATAACTTTTCACCTACAATAATTCCCCCTAGCGGTATCCCGCCTCCTGCTCCTTTACCGATTTGAATAATGTCCGGTGTAATATTAAAATTTTGATAAGCAAATAGTTTTCCCGTTCGACCCATTCCACTTTGAACTTCATCAACGACAAGAAGTACATTATATTTTTTACATAAATTTTGAACACCATGTAAATATTCACTTGATAAAGGATAAATCCCCCCGCTACCTAAAACAGGCTCTAGCATAATCGCAATTGGATTTTCTTTAATAATGGTTTCTTCTAATTGGTCTATATTCTCGCGCTCTACTTCATATACAGGAATAGATGTTTTAGGAAAATTTTGATATACTTTTTCTTGTCTCGTAAAATGTAGTGCCCCTAACGTCCTCCCGTGAAAACTATCTTTTAACACAACTACTCCATCACGCTCTTCATTCGCAATAGATCTATATTTATCAATTAATTTTAATGTCGTTTCTGTCGCTTCCGTACCAGAGTTTGTAAAAAAGACTTTTCCGCTTTTTAAAGTACAACCTACTAATTTCTTTGCATACTCAATTGCAACTGGGTTTAAAAAATGAAACGGTAAATGCAACGATTTCGCAACTTGCTCCATTGTCGTTTGTACAATTTTAGGATGATTATATCCTAATACATTTACTCCTACGCCAGAAAATAAATCTAAATACTCTTTACCATCTACATCATACAGTTTACACCCTTCTCCCCTTTCCATTGCAACCTCTGTACGACAATATGTAGACATCATATATTCTTTATCTAATTGAAACCAATCCGACATGCTAAATTCCTCCTAGTTATTTTCCCTTTTTTAACGTTCATTCTCTATATAATCGTTTATAAATTAAGTTTTAAGATTGAAATTTTAATAGTGGTTTTCTTCCACATTTTTAGTAAAACGTGTGCTTTCTCTTCCCGATATTCATTTTTCCATAATTTCTTCTATTTCAACAGGTCCACTACATATGTGTTTTTTTCATCTAGCGGTATGTTACTGCTTTGAACTGTGCGTGTCATACATAATTAAGGCTATAGAATCATATTTAGTAACAATGGACAAAAAAGATTTGGAGGCTATATCGATGGATGAAAACTATAATAAACAGGGGCAATCTATACTAGGGAAAGACTTTAATGAAAATGACGAACGTAATGAACAAGCTAAACTTCACTCTCAAACAGTTGGTTCACGTGGACCCGTACTAGAGCAAGATAGTGTACTGCATGAGTCATTACAAGAATTTATTCATGAAAAAATTTTAGAAAGACCTGTTCATGTAAAAGGATTTGGTGCGTTCGGTTATTTTCAAACGATATATTCGATGTCTGAACATACTAAATTAAGTTTTTTACAAAATTCTAATGAGAAAGTTCCTGTTATGGTGCGATTTTCGTTAGCTGTTAGTACGAAAGGAACACCGGATACTTCTAGAAATGTACGCGGTTTTTCCACAAAATTTTATACGAAAGAAGGCATTTTTGACCTTTTATGCAATCACATCCCTGTTTTTTCTGTTCGTGATCCTATGCGTTTCCCTGAAACAATTAAAGCATTATTGCCTTCACCTAAAAATAACTTAATAGACCCTAATAGATTTTGGAGTTTTGTCGCTAAAGCACCTGAATCTATTCATTTTGTTGTCCGTTTATACTCTAATAATGGTACAGTCAAAAGTCTTCGCCACATACCAGGACATAGTGTAAATACATACATTTGGAGAAATGCGGAAGGTAATCGAAAGTATGTAAAGTATCATTGGTACCCATTTGAAGGTGTACAGTACATTACTAGTAAAGAAGCAATTAAACTAGCTGCCGAAAATCCTGATTATAGCGGGAAAGATTTATATGATGCAATTGAAAATGGTAAACCAGTGGAGTATGGCTTATACGTCCAGCTCATGGATCCGAAAGATGAAGCGCACCTATCTTATGATCCTTTAGATGACACAAAAGTATGGGATGAACAGACGTATCCTCTCATACCAGTCGGGAAAATGGTATTAAATAAAAATCCTGAAAATTTTATGGAACAAGTAGAAAAAGTCGCATTTTCCCCTTCTAATTTACTGGATGGTGCAGAACTATCAGATGATAAAATGCTGCAAGGGCGCGCTAATATTTACAGTGATTCACAACGAAGAAGAATTGGTCCCGAATTTCGCAAATTAACGATTAACCAGCAGCAAGATTGGACACCGACTAAGCAAATAACGAGCGGTGACGGAAGATACGTTGAAGGTAAACTTGAAAGAACTTCTATAACAAAACAAAATGACTTTACGCAGGCTGGTGAATTTTATACGAAGTTACAGCCGATAGAAAAAGAACATCTCGCTGAAAACTTAGCTAGTGATTTGAAAGTTATATCCGATGATATTCGAAAGGTAGTTTTGGGGTATTTTCATAAAGTGTCAGCTGATTTGGTGAATAAAATTGAGAGTGCAATACAAAAGCTTTGAGAATAAAAAAAACGTCATTTTTAATCTATAAAATGACGTTTTTTTTTATGGCGAAATTACTAGGAATTTCTACCGCCTCATTTACAAGTATTAACGAAATTTTTCTCCTTCAAAATTTCCGTTATTTCATTTGGGATTATGATACTCATATCTCTTTTTCAAATAATCTTTTTCACATTGCAACGGTTTGTATTCCACTATTTTCCCTTGCTTCTTTTGCGTTTCAGTAACAACCCATTCCCCTTTTTCAAGTTCAAGGTGTTTTATCACATTTGTATCGTCTATTTCTTTATAGAGTAAAAATGCTTCAAGCGGCTTTACAAACAATCTTGGCTCTCCTCTATATCCACCACTTTCAAAAACTTTAGTTAACGAATTATAATACGTATCATCAATCCGACCACCATACATTAAATGTGCAGCTTCTAAATCTCTTTTATTAACTTCCCAAAAGCCACCTTCATCAAAATCCAAATGAAATACGGATTTAATGTCCTTCATAATATTTTCCACATACTTTTCATCCCGAATTTTACTTTCTTCGAGACAATCTGAAGTTAACTTTGGTGCATCTGTTTGAGAATGTACAACGTGTTGTATCGATACACACAAAATAAATATGCTTAAGATGTACAATATTTTTTTCATAATTACATATCACCTCAAATGATTTAGATACTATATTATTTGAGGCTTACAATATTCTTATGCTAGAAATGAGAAAGGTCCTATAAAATAAATTTTTTATAGGACCTTTCCTTTTAATATTGCTTTATCAAATTCACGGGCGGGGCAACTACCTTACTACTTTTCACATCATATAATCCTATAGGTGTTACTCGTATAAAAGGCAAGTGCGTCGCAGAAAAGAATAAAATCGTAAATGCTGGATCGTTATAAGCATATCCTCGCGCTTGCAGTAAGTTCACCATCTTTTTCTCTTCTTGTATTAATTCACTCATCTTTACATCCGACATAATCCCGAGCAATGGTAATGCAATTTCGTGCAATACTTCATTCTTTTCAGCAATTACAATCCCTCCGCCAAGCTCTTTTACTCTATGAAAAGCTGTAAGCATATCTTCTTTACTCTTTCCAATAAGAATGATATCGCCTGTACCTGAATAAGAACTAGCAAGGCCACCTAATTCATTCGCAAAACCTTTCACAACTGTATTCACTCGCCAACTGCCATCACGGGCAATCATCATGAGGAAACATTCATCATGAACAATAGACAGTTCATTAAGGCCTAAGTCGATTTCGCTAACGTATGGTTTTGTTATAACGTTATTCAATAAGTGTATACCTGCTTTATTAGAAAAAACCATATCCTCTTTTTCTATGGTCCAGTCTAACAGTAGTGGAGTTACTTTGAAGTTACTCCATTCTATAAGTAACGATTCATTTTTGTTTACTCTATCACGCTTTACCCATTGTCCTTTTGCGATTACACTCGTTGGCACCGGATTTTCTTTACTTTCTAAAATATTGACATTGGCGATTCTACCTGTCGCAATTGAACCATGCACATGCTCCATATTATAATAGCGAGCAATATTATAACTTGCCATATGGTATGCATCTATTACTGGCACTCCTTGTTTTATCGCGGTAGAAATCATAACGTTTGTCATTCCATTTGCATAAAACGAAGGATGTGAGCCGTCTGTAGTAAGAATAAATCTATCAAACTGCTTTACGCCTAGTTCCAACAATTCTTTCAGTAAAACTTCTAAATCTGGACGGATTGAAGAATTTCTTAGGGAAACAGTGTAACCTTGCATAAGACGAGCGAAAGCTTCCTGCCCTGTCATCGCCTCATGATCACAATCTGTACCTAACAGTTTTAACTTCGCTAAAGTCGTTTCAGATGCACCTGGAAAATGTCCTTCTACTTTTTTATGTAATCGTTTCGTTTCCTGCACCCAATGTAACATTTCATCATCACCATGTAATAATTTGGGCCATGCTGTTAGCTCGCCGCCTTGAATCACCGCTTCATGCTGTAGCCACTCTACTATTTCTTCACTATTAAACAAAGATTCCCCGTTTTGTAATTCAGTCTGTCCATCAAAACGGCACCACCAATACATACTTGCTGGAATCTTATTGAATTCATCTAATAAACGAAATGCTTCTTCACGCTTTAATGTGAAAAATAAAGTTAAATTATCATTAATAAAAGTTGTTGTCCCAAACTGCATCGCATGATTCGCTAGCGTCTCTGGGTTATACAACTGATATGGATGTGCATGGGGTTCTATGTAACCGGGTACGACATACTTTCCTTCACAATCAACAACTTCACACTCCGTTAATTGCTTTGGCAGCTGCTCCCCTACATATACAATTCGATCATTATATATCCAAATGTGCGCTGTCATCCACTCGCGTATATAGGAATTTAAATATGTTACATTCTTTAATAATATGTGTGGACTTCTTGTGCCGTCTAGTACTTCAACATGTTCTCGTAATTGCTTATTACTCCATTTAAAATGATTTTGTCCCATTGTATTCAACTCCACTGTTATATTAGTTAATATTAGAAATAATTAACAAACTAAAGTATCATCTATTCATAACTCCCCTTTATACCCCCTATTACTTTCATTATATGAAAAGATTATAAAAATAACAATTTTCAGAAATAAACACATTTCTTTTCTTCAAAATAAAAAGAATGCCATGCAACTGACATCCTTTTTATTTTTATCGTAAGCATTAAGATTGATTTTCACTTTGAAATACACTTGATGCCATATCATAAATGCAACTACTGTCCATAGTTGCGAACTTAAAAAAGCACCTCTTTTAAATATAACTATAAAAAAATTCCATTCACTTTCTTTTCATCTATTTATTAAATTCAATTTGCATCATTTTATTAAACTGTGGAACAATATCGACCCCACCTATAGAGTTGAGACTGATAGCCAATGTATGTTTGCCTCCAATTACTCCCCCAGCAAAAGTTGTAAATCCAGGAATTCCTCCTCCATGCCCCCAAACTGAAACACCGTTTGGAAGTTTAGTCTCATAGATTCCAAGACCGTATGCGTCACCAACCCCTTTTCCTTCTATAGGAACTGTAGTAAGCATTTCTTTTAGCTCGCGTTCCTTCAGTAACTTACCACCGAGTAAAGATGAAAAGAACTTATTTAAATCATCCGCATTAGAAATCATATCTCCAGCTGCATTAGCTAAACTCGGATTATAATAAGTAATATCTTTCAACTCGCCTGTTCCTTCCATTTTTACATATCCACGAGCATGATTCTTTCCTGGGATGACGGGTGAATTTCCTGGTAAAAACGTATTTGATAGGTCCAAAGGTTCAATAATTCGCTTTTCGATTTCTTCCGCATAACTATTTCCAGTTATTTTTTCAATAAGCATTCCTAGTATTACGTATCCTGTGTTTGAATACAACCAGTCTTTACCCGGCGAGAAATCTGGAGGCAGCGAAAGGCCTATTTTCACTATTTCTTCTGCTGTATACGTTTTTTTCGAATTCATTATGTCCGCGTCTTTTGACTTTAAGTATTCAGCGATACCACTCGTATGATTCAAAAGTTGTCGTATCGTAATTTGATTACCATTATACCCATTTCCTTGCACGAGACCCGGTAGCCACTTTTCAATTGGATCGTCAAGTTGTAAGCGCTTTTCTCCTACTAATTGAAGAATAGTCGTGGCAGTAAACGACTTCGTCACACTACCAATCCGAAAGCGATAATCCGAATTCACCGGTTTCTTTGTACTTAAGTCCGCCAAGCCAGCAGTAAAACTACTAGTTTTTCCGTTATTAGACGCCTTAGCTAATATTCCTACAGCACCAAGCTGTACTGTTTCCTGCATTACTTGTTTCCAGCCATTACGATTCTTTTGATCATGTACTTGTGACGAACTAGAAATATTTTGAGTTGACTCTGCAGTCACAGTAAAACCAGGTGTGAATAGAGCAGTACCCGCTAATAAAACTGCAAAACTTGCTAACTTAATTGAATTACATTTTTTCATAAGGCTTTCTCTCCTCCATTAATATCGGATTGATTCAAGCTATACTTTCATCCTATATGATAAATCTCTCTTTTTTCTTATCCATTCCTTACGAAATACTTACGTTTAAATTTAAATACGGTAAACTGAGGAAGAGTTATGCATGCAAATAAAAAGAGAACATGTTTTCATTTTTTATGTAAACATGTTCTCATAAACATTTAAAATTCTATATCAACTTGTCATCCTATTCTTTGCACAACTAATCTAAATTCCTTTTTACCAGCCCGCACTAGCATTCATACCATTTCCAATAATAGAAAGTAATAGCGGCCATAATACTGGTCCCAATGTAAGAAATACATTTAGAAGTATGAGCATTTTATATCCAACGGTGAAATTGTGATTTTTACGATTAACAAATACTAAACTGATTAATGATATTATAGTCGTTAAAAATAATACTAACATTAGCAACCAATACCACACCATTAAACTAAGACTCCATGGTGTTAATAGCTCATGTATGATACAAAATGAGATTCCTAATACAGCAAAACTAAAACTAGTCACCGATGTTTTTATAAGCCATTTATTTATTTTTTTATCGTATGTATTTTTACAATATAAATCTATTAAAGTATATAAAGATAAATATGCCATTAATACACCTATCCAAGACAATAACCAGTCTCCGTCCCCTTTGAATAATACGTACAGTAACCAACACATACCTACTGCAGAAAAAACAAAGGAAATAAGTATGCTTTTTAATACCGATTTCATTACATTTTCACACCCTTAAAAAATCAAAAATTAATTATATTTTATAAAAATTAAGTATAGGCTAACATGTAATAAAGTATAAGTAAATAAAGTTAATTTTGTTTACCTATTTGAAGACGGTTTCATATAAAAAAAGAATTCATGTTAATCAAATTTCCGTATAAAAAAAGAAAAGGTGGATATTTATGTATCCACCTTCCCATCTTCCTCTACCCACTTCATTATTTCTTCCACATCTAAATCCGTATACGTCTTTTCACCATAACGAACAGACTCATATAACGGAATAATATCTCTCGTTCTACAAATTCTCTTTTGCCATTGTTACATCGTTTCAGAGAATCTTCTCTGTTCATGGTCTCATCTCACCTAAACTCGTACTTCTTTTTCTATTCTATAATTGCACATAGTACTCCATAATGGTTCAACCATCATAGAATACGTATTTTCAAACACCCTGTCACTTTCCTATCTCACTTAAAGATTCTCTTTTCACTCTTGATCATCATAAGCATCACCCAGTGATTCAAATTCACTCTTTAGCCAATAACAATATTGTCCATTATTCTTAATAAGTTTTTCAAGTAAGTCAGTGAATGAAGTGGCAATAATTTGCGACTCCCCAACTATTCCATGCCGATCAAAGAAACTATCATAACATCTACCTAGTCTTTCTTCACTAAGATCTATTGTTAAATATTCATCCTTGCCATCATTGCATATAATATACCAAGTTGATGAAATATCTTCTTCACATAACTCTCCTACAATTACGGGATTAGCCAAAATAAACCCCTTTGGGGTAACAATATGAATAGGATATTCCTCATTTTCACATAAAGTTAGACCACCACAAAGACTATAAAATTCTTTTAAATCACCTGGTAGCATATGCTTATTCTTATCAATTAACGGTAATTCTGTAGGCTCCTGAACTCGACAATTAGGTAATGATTTTACTTTTTTAATCAACTGATTAATATTTTCCATCTGAATTACTCCCTAAAATTATATTGATTAAAAGCCCTATAATACTCTTGCTTAGCTAAACGTGGTACATTCGCAGCATCAAACATTTTTTCCGTCAATTCTTGTATTTCCTTTGTTGAAACAGATTTCCACTCTACTTTACCTCCAACCTTTTTCCCTGTTTTATCAAAGAGCCATTGTCTATAAACAGCTTTAGTATCATTGTGTTGCTCTTTAGTTAAAGCTATATTTGGAGTATTCGCCCCTCTACTAACATAATCAGGGACATTATGTTCAGCCCATACATCCATAACGCCATGATGATTTTCTAATGGTGAATTGCTTGGTCTATACGGTACTACATCGTATGGTTCTGTAGTCTTACCCTTACCGCCATCTTTAGACTTCGCAAACTTATAATAAGCTTCTATTAATTCGCCTTGAGGTATATTTTGGTTACAATAGTTCCACCAACACTAGAGAATGCATAAGAAGCATCTCTCTTAAATGATTGTAACATTTCAAGGGTAGGCTTCAATTCTTTTGCTAGTGTTACTGCATTAGCAAATGTACTTACTCCACTTGATGCTTTTGCTCCTTTTGTGATATGGCCTATTGAAGATTTAATTAAATCATTCAATTAATTTCTATATACAGATATAAATAGAAGGTGATAACAATATGTTTATGAATTTACTAACATTCAATTAGATATTATGGATATTTAGATAAAAAAATCCAGTGATAATTCATAATTCGTCTGCGTTTCAACATCTCGTACATATTTCCTAATTAGCTCTTACATCTAGCTCACTGGATCCATTACCAACATTACCCTTATACCTACTTTAATACAAACTAAAAAATCCACAGTGTTAAAATTTATCACTGTGGATTCCAACATTTATTTTTCTTGGCAATGCACCATATCATAAGGGTAATATGAACTATCTTTCAAGGTTGAATCATCTAATTTTAAAATTTTAGCGATTGCTCCACTTTCAAAACTCCAGTAACCACTATAAATGTCATGTTTATTTTCATGTACATCGTACCATGCTTCTTCTAAATGTCCCTTATACCAATACTCCTTTATATATTTCTCTAAATTTTTTATAGAATTCTCTTGTGAAATTTTATTACTCTCAATTACTTCTTTTAATTTGAAATATGGATATTTTACATAAAACTCACTTTGCTCATAAAAATCTGATGGCTCACTATTTCTAAAAGCAATAAAATAATTAATCAGATAATCATTTAATCCTTCTTTCCTTACGATTGCTATTAGTCTATTAAATTCTTTATCTTCAACATTTAGCATTACTGCTATAGATATCATCCATAACATACGTATATATCCACTTTCTTTATTCCACACTTTTTCCATTATATTTATTACTTCAGGTAAAAAATCACGAATAGTTTGGATAGAACAACCCGCAGAGTACATTGCCCTTAATTTATTAAAATGATACCCTTGTAACGCTATATATCCATTCTTTACACCTTTATCATCTTTGCCTCTTTCCTCAATAACCTTTTCAACCAATAATAAAAACTTTTCTATTCTCTTTTCCTCATAATTGATAAATTTGTTAAAATATATATCATTTTTGATTTTATCCCTTAGCATAATTTCTTTTCCACCTTTTATACTTCAAGAATTTTCTTCACAATCGTTCCGTCAGGCATAACTTGAATAACAATTCTTTGAACATTTTCTGGATTCAGCAACATCTCTTCCACAATTTCATCTGCTTTTTCTTTTGACAAAGTACTATCTAACCTTTCACTTCCAAGAATCCAATCTTCACTCATTTGCTTACCATCATTTGTTTTTCCTAATTTGGATGTGTTATACTTAGCCTCCGCTATTACATACTTAGGCGGCGGAGATGAATTTTCATATATACCATCTATTCCCTTAACAATTTTTTGATCTAATGTTAATACACGATCATCACTAATTCTAGTATATGTTTGACTTTCAAAAAAGTCATCCATCTTCATTTCACCATAATTTCCTTTACGCTTCGTTGTTTTTAAAGCTACTTCGCCACTTTCTACTGATTCTATTACCGTACGTTGTTGTGCTCTAGCTGCTTCTAATGTTTGGGCTACTTTTCTAGATTCCTTAGCTATTTCACCAGTTTTACCCTTACTACCATCTTTAGATTTCGCAAACTTATAATAAGCTTCTATTAATTCACCTTGAGGTATTTTGGTTACAACAGTTCCACCAACACTAGAGAATGCATAGGAAGCCTCTTTCTTAAATGATTGTAACATTTCAAGGGTAGGCTTCAATTCTTTTGCTAGTTTTTCTGCATTAGCAATTGTACTTATTCCACTTGATGTCTTTGCGATATGACCGATTTTATTTAGCGCCTTTAACTTATTTACTTCTCCTACATAATATATATACTCTGAAATACTCTACTTAATTTACAGAACCATTCGTAAACACAAAAATAGTGGCAGTTGGATTCTCCAAACTACCACTATTTTTAACCTCTTAATTCATTAAATTCCGTATAAATTAGTTTTTCAACGTTACTCATGATACACAATGTTTTAATTTGCTTATTATAGAACTTCCTCTACATCGACACTCTCTATCTTCACTTCATACATATTTGGGATATTTACTTCTTTTGGTACCCATGCATAATAATTTTGATCATTCTCTAACATAAATTGAACTAACTTTGTTTCTGAAACATTCCAGAAATTTTTAAGATTATCGATGTAGTCCTCTAAATCTTCTTTATAGTCCAATTGTAATATATAATCTCTTACCGTCAGGGCAAACACAATTAAACTTCCTAATAGATTTTTTTGCTCATTTTCTTCTTCATACTCTTGTGGTAAGAACCACACTTGACCTATTCCTATCGTTTTTTTGTATTTTTCATAAAAACTACTATCATTCATATTCTCATAATCATGTATTAATTCATTGACCAATGAATGCCATTTTGGCGGAATAATATTTTCCAATGCAGGATTATGTTCAATTCCTTCTACTATATCCTCGATTTCTTCTGTCTCATCTTCATAGTGATATTCACTTAGGTCTATATGCTTAAATTTCATTTCATTTTTATAATGTGCCAAATCATATGGATAATGATTATTATCTTTTAAACTTATATCATCCAGTTCCAAAATTTTCGCAAGCGCTGCCGTTTCAAAGCTCCAATATCCTACATATCCAGGTTCTTTATGCGCATTTTTCCACTCATAATCATAATGACCTTTAAACCATTCTTTCTCCATGTACGTTTGTAATCTTTTAGATGCTTCTTTTTTATCTGTTTGTGCAAGTTCTATAATTTCTCTCGTTTTTGCATATGGATTTTCTTTATAATATCTATTCATCATTTTTGTGTATCCGATATCACTAGCGCATAAGAGGAAATCAATTACTGCGTCATTCACATTTTTTTTATCAACTATCTTTTTTAATCTTTCTATATTCTTTTTATCCGTTTCTAACAAAATTCCTAAGGAAATCATCCAAATCAGACTTAAATATCCAATTTCCCTACTTCCTGTATTCTCTAAATCATAAATTGCATTATGAAAATCTTCTTCTATTACACTAACATCTTCCCCTAAAGAATACTTTGCCCTAATATCCTCCATCTCATATCTAAAATTGGCTAGATATGTCCCTTCTATAATACTCTTATTATCTTTAGAATATCTTTGAATTCCATTTTTAGTATCTTCTTCTAAACTTTTAATATCTTCTCTATTTTCCTCTATAAACTCTTTATGATATTCAATTCCTTCTCTACACTTTTCTTCTATACATAAATAATCTCTCATACCATTCAATTCCTCCTAGCTTCTAAATTATGGCCATTCTCCAACGATGTTACCCTTTGCATCTATCTTAAATGTTTTAACCTTTCCGCTACTATCGACTTTTGATAATACTCTTTCTACCTTATCTCTCTCCAACGCTTTTGTAATCTTATCTGCTAATTTGTTATCTCCATCAACAGCTTTCAATATTCTACTTTTTTCAGTATTCACACCTGTCAACCAACCATCTGACATTTGTCGTCCATCTTTAGTTTTTCCTAATTGTGAACTACCAAACTTTGCTTCATCAATAACATATTTAATATTTGAATTTGGATTTGCATTTTCGTATAATCCATCAATCCCTTTTACTATTTTATCATTTATGCCTGATGGTGCACTTTTTCCGACTGGCTTTAAATCAAATCCAGCTTCTTTTAAACTTTGATTATTCAATAAATTGTCACTAGATTTTATTTCACCATAATTACCTTTTTGCTTATTTGTAGCTGTTTTTGCGTCAAAATTGTCTACATTTGTATTTTTGTTACTGCTAGGTTTACCCTTACCACCATCTTTAGACTTCGCAAACTTATAATAAGCTTCTAATAATTCGCCTTGTGGTATTTTGGTTATAATAGTTCCACCAACACTAGAGAATGTATAAGAAGCCTCTTTCTTAAATGATTGTAACATTTCAAGCGTAGGCTTCAATTCTTTTGCTAGTTTTACTGCATTAGTAAATGTACTTACTCCACTTGATGCTTTTGCTCCTTTTGTGATATGGCCTACTTTATTTAGTGCCCTATCGCCTAATATTGTGGTAGCTATTTGTGTTAATCCATAGGTAGTCAATTCTGTACGACTCTCTGCATCTCCCTCTATCATATCTCGTTTTATTTTATTTGAAAATGCATGCCACATATTTTTTGCAGTTTCATCCAAATGGAAAAGTGCATAGGTTACATTAATAAAAGTTCCTATGTCCATATTACTTAAAGCTATTGCGGACTCGATTTCATCACCAATAGCTTTCCCCGATCCTCTTTGAATAGCTTCCCACATCTTTTTCGCTGTTTCAAACGTGCTAACTATACCGTCTGCCGCATCGTCCCAAGCATTTCTAACCGGAGATTTCTTCTCAATTATGTTATTTGTTTCTATATCTTTAATTGACTGATCATTTTTTCGAGCTGTTTCTTCTATAATCCCCTGAATCGAACTCACCCAATCCATATTCAACCCTTGTGTACTAAACGTCCCACTCACAGGACTAAATCCTTTCCCACTTTGCACTTCAGCGAGTCCGGCTGTGATGCTAGCTGCTAATTGGAGAGCGGTGCTGTAGTTGTTGCTGGATGAATGATTGAATTCATATAAATGCTCTAGTTTTTCTTCCAGTTTTTTTCTCATTGCACCTAATACCGTTACAATTGCACCTACTCCGGGCATTGGTGTAAGTACTTCTATTGCTTCTATACTTGTAATCGATTGATTAATTCCCCTTATTTGTTCTCTTATTTCTTGTTCAATCACATCTGTCGAAGCAACTTTCGCTTGGAACTCATTTGGAAATGCTTCATTTTGGCGAATTAATTCTTCACATAAGCATATGATTCCTTGCGCTAATGGCCGAAATGTTTGGACAAGGTAGGCTTTTGCACTACTGTATGTTTGTCCTTGTAATACTGTGTCTATCGCAAATACATCAATAGATTGAATGGCTTGTTCCATACTTTGAATCGTAGCATTACATATAGCGTTCATACTTTGAGTTTGACTTTGTACTTCTCCCAAATACATGTTTAAACTCATGTATTGGCCTCCCTTTGTAGTTGCTGCTGTTCATAGGAAAGGTTGTTTTCTTTCTCGCTGAGATGCCGTTTTTCTTTAAGCAACGTCTCTTTTTCGTTTTCTAATTCGAATGTAAGTTTTCTTTCATACTGCCCGATCTCTTGCCGCATATTCGTAAAAAAGTGAAATGCTTCTTTGTCACCATACCAAGTTTCTAGTATTCGGTTAAATAAACGATTACTTCTATTTTTCCATTCATGAAAACTAGCCTCAGCTCGTTCTTGATTTTGCAGCGCGATTCGGTTTTCATTTTGTTCTTCAAATATAATTCGTAATTTTTGATTACATTGATTGATTCTCGTTTCAATTCCTTGACTCATCTTTTCTCCCTACCTTTTCCCCTTTACGTAGGTTGTTACATTATTGAAAAGTCTTTTGAAGTCCTGTATCCATTTTCTCAAATTCATTTGCTACGGAATGGATATTATCAATTGTTTGTTGAAAAGCAGTACAAAATTGTTTCGTGATCTGTAAATTTTGTTGATTTGCTTCTTGTGCTTGGAAGTTCACAGATAGTGTAGTACGCGTTGCCTTATTTATAGAGCGACTAGTAGCACTTTGCATTCTATCTGAAGCAGTTCTCATTTTCGTTGCAAATTGTGTTGCCGTATGCAAATTACTTTGAAATTCTCCCATTACTTACTCCCCTCTACCTTTTATTTACAAGAAAATTATAACACGGAAAAATATCCCAATAAACCGAATGTTCGAATTTAACATACAATTCACCACAGTTACTGAGGATACGAGCAACGCTTATCTATCAACATAACTGAGTCCAAGATGGATTCTACTTATACAAAAAAGATGACTTCAGCCATATGCTAAAGTCATCTTTTTCTACCTTATTATTTTACTAATTCTCCATTATAAGCTTTTATATTAAGCGGAGCAGTTAAAAATTGTGCTGCTTTACTAACGAAAGATGTGAAGTGTTCACTCGTATTATGGCTCGCAACTGCTGCTTCATCTTTCCATACTTCTACCATCGTATAAACACTTTCTTTTTCTGTATCTTTATATAAGTCATAAGATACATTTCCACTTTCTTCTCTTGAACCATGAATGAGTGGCTGAATTTCTTCTAAAAATGCTTGTTGTTTCGCTGGATCTACTTGAAATATTGCGTGAATAATAATCATGGTGCTTCCCCTCTCATCTTTCACTTATTGAAGTTCTTTTATAAAATTATTTCCATTCTGCAACTTTTTCAATTGGAAGACGTACTGATTGGTAACCACTGTCTGCAGCTTTCCCGATTGAAATTAACATAACTGGTACGTAGCGTTCTTTATCTAGTCCAAATGCTTCTGCAATTTGGTCTTTTTCAAATCCACCAATTGGACAAGTATCATAACCGTGCGCACGAGCTGCTAGCATAAATTGCATTGCTACAAGACCACCGTCAATTAATACCGTATCTTTCATTACTTCTGGTGTAACCATTGAGAAGTAAGCTGAAAGTTTTTTCATTTGGTCTTCTTTTACTTCTGCTGGCATTAAACCACGCTCTACTGCTGTACCGTAAATTTCTTCTGCGTTATCAAAGTTGTTTAAATCACCAAATAAAGCAATCATTGCTGAAGATGTTTCTACTTGAGATTGATTGAATTTCGCAAGTGGCGCAAGTGTTGCTTTCGCTTCGTCACTTTCAATCACTACGAATCTCCATGGTTGCATGTTTACTGAAGATGGTGCAAGTGTTGCTTCTGTAAGAATTTCTGTCATTTCTTCTTTGCTAATTTTCACTGAAGGGTCGTACTTACGAATTGAACGACGTCCTGTTAAAATTTCGTTAAAATCATTTGTTTTTACTGAGTTAGTCATAGTTGTATTCTCCCTTTTTTATAATTCTTTTATATTTTCTTGAATGTGATTTAACATATTTAAAAGATTATCGCGTTCTTCCTCACTTAATCCTTTAAATGCAGATGCTGCAAAACGTTCTTTTTCCTCTTGAAACGCTTGAATTTTATTTCGTCCCTCTTCAGTAAGAGAAACTAACGTAATTCTGTTATCTTCTGGATTTTTACGTCTTACAATCATTTCATTGGCCTCAAGCTGCTTTAAATGCCTTGTTATCGCAGCATTATCAATATTCACTTCTTGCTGAAGTGCTTTTTGACTAATTTCACCTACTTCAAATAATTGAAGTATAAGCTCTAATCGAGACTGGCTCATACCCGTACACCCTTCAAATTTCGAACTTACTTCTTTATTTAGAAAGTGTAATTTATATAAAATAATCGCTTCTTTTGAGCATGAACTTGTCAAATTAACCCTCCTTTACAATCAAAATAAAAACATTTGATGTATCAATAGTTGATATATCAATTAATATAATCTATATCGATTTAGAATGCAAGCATTTTGTTTTTATTTTATTTTTTCCAAATTAAGGCGCTTTGTAGCGTTACAAATAATGTTAATTGCACTATAATAATACTAATTTAAAGAACTGGAGAGTGATTGATAATGCGGCAATACACAAATAGAAATGAGGAATTGAAAATGGAAAATGAAATGAGGATATTCACAAATGACAACAATAAATATAGGGATTGTTGCGCACGTAGACGCTGGCAAGACGAGTTTGACTGAGCGTATTCTTTATGAAACGAATGTGATTAAAGAAATTGGCTGAGTTGATAGTGGTAATACACAAACTGACTCAATGGAATTAGAAAGACAACGCGGAATTACGATTAAAGCATCTGTCGTTTCTTTCTTTATTGATGATGTAAAAGTAAATGTCATTGATACACCTGGACACGCTGATTTTATCGCTGAAGTGGAGCGATCATTCCGCGTTCTAGACGGTGCGATTTTAGTTATCTCTGCCGTTGAAGGTGTACAAGCACAAACAAAAGTTTTAATGCGAACATTACAGAAACTAAACATACCGACTATTTTATTCGTTAATAAAATTGATCGTAGTGGCGCAAACACTGAAAAAGTTATGAAACAAATAAAAGAGGTTCTTTCAAATGAAGCATTCCCCTTCTACTCTGTTCTAAACGAAGGAACGAAAGAAGCCCGGATCATTGAATACAAATCATATGACGATTGTATGGAACTGTTAGCACCATTTAATGAATCGTTACTTGAATCATATGTAATTAACGAAATAATACCGGACGCACTATTAAGAGAAAAACTAGAACAGCAAATACAGCAAGCGAATGTGTATCCAATCTTTTTCGGTTCAGCAATGACTGGTATGGGCGTAACAGAACTTCTTGAAAAACTTCCGGCTCTCATTCCAGCTCATACATCGGTACAAAATGAAACATTATCTGGCGTTGTTTTTAAAATTGAACGTGAATCTTCCGGTGAAAAAATTACTTACGTGAGAGTTTTTTCTGGTAGTTTACACGTTAGAAAATATGTTGATATACAGCGCTGTAAATCTCTATCCCATAAAGAAAAGATTAAAAAACTATGCCTATTTCATAATGGAGATGCCGTTCAAACTACTACCGTTCCTAGTAGTGAATTTTGTAAAGTGTGGGGACTGAATGATATTAAAATTGGTGATATTATTGGTGAACGTACGGATTATATAAAAGATATTCACTTTGCCGAACCACAAATGGAAGCTTCCATTGATGCAGTATCAAAAGAAAGAATTCATGATTTATACGCTGCACTTATGGAGCTATGTGAAGAAGATCCACTTATTAAAGTGTGGAAAGATGATGTTCATAATGAACTATATATTCGCCTTTTCGGTGAAGTACAGAAAGAAGTAATTGAAACGACTCTTTTTGAAAAATATAATTTGCAGGTTACTTTTTCAAATACGCGAGTTGTATGTATTGAAAAGCCAATTGGCATTGGGAATTCCGTTGAAGTCATGGGTGAAAAAGCGAATCCATTTTACGCAACAGTCGGATTCAAAGTTGAACGTGGTGAACTTAATTGCGGCATAACATATAAATTAGGTGTTGAGCTCGGTTCACTACCTTTAGCATTCCATAAAGCGATTGAAGATACGGTATTTCAAACGTTAAAACAAGGATTATATGGATGGGAAGTTACAGATATTATCGTCACGTTAACACATACTGGTTATGCTAGTCCTGTTACAACAGCGAGTGACTTTAGAAATTTAACACCGATCGTATTAATGGATGCTTTAAAGCAAGCTGAAACACATGTATATGAACCAATAAACGAGTTTGAATTAACTGTACCGGAGCACGCAATTAGTACCGCGATGTATAAGCTCGCTGCCGTTCCAGCAACTTTTAGAGAGCCTATATTGAATAATAACTCTTACCAGTTAACAGGATCATTACCTGTTGCAAAAACAGAGAATTTTAAACGAATGCTACATTCATTTACAGAAGGAGACGGCATATTTACAACGAAGCCAGCTGGTTTCACAAAGCTTATGGCTCCCTTCCCTACTCGAAAACGTGTTGATTATAATCCGCTGAACCGTAAGGATTATTTACTTCATGTTTTGAAGGCTTATTAAAGTAAAAGAGGTGCAATTCGCACCTCTTTTGCATGTATTAATAGGTTAGTTTGTCCTAACAACTTCTTTAAGTTCTCCTATTATTTTCGCTATAGCCTCAATTGAATTTTCCGTTTCATATCCCCCAACATTTACAGAATGATTTGCATTTTTGACAACTTCAATCTGTAAATTCGTTTTATATAACTGATCAATTTGATCTGCATTGTATTGGTAATCTTTATCCCCAATAACTAAAAACCCTTCGTGTCGACTATGTAAGATAGAATCAAAAATTGTATCAAACGTCAGTAAAGGTGTAAGTAGTATCATTTTTGACTGCGCGAATTCGTCTCTCTTCATTAAATCATTTGCAATCGGAATTGTTCCGAGTGATTTCCCTAAAAACATAGTATCGTTATATTGCTTACCTTTTAATACGCCCTTCATTATAGGATTAATATCATCCATCATTACTTTCGTTATTTCTTCCATTGTTTTATTCATTACTTGTTCGTCATAAGAATAATGAATATGTACTACATCTATTTTATTTTCGAGCATAAGCATCGTCGCATAATAAAATAACGGTTTATCGTAATTGTATCCTGAACCGGAGAACATAAAGCAAATCCTACTAGAACCTTTTTCGATATGTGTGTAACGAATTACTTTATCATCTATATGTATTTCTTTTTTAGTCCCCTTCACCCTTTTCCCCTCCGAATACATTTAATTTTGTAAAACGATATGTTCTGTATGAACTGCTATATCCTTTACTTTCTCTTTTATAAATGCAGGCTGTAAATTATATGCCTCTAACTCTTCTACCGGCACCCACTTAAAGAAATACGTTCTACCTTCTTCTTCCAAAATATATTGATCCGCTCCATTTGCAGGTAACTCATGTAGCTCTACTTCATAATAAAAACTAATTTCATGAAACTTTCGCTCAGAAAGTGTAAAGAAATTTTCTACTGACCATATTAATCTTTTCCCTTTCATAGGAACACCTAATTCTTCTGCAAGTTCTCGTTTTAACGTATCTTCACTATTTTCTAGCATTTTCACTCTTCCGCCTGGTACATACCAATAATCTTCCCCTTTGTTTTGAAGAATAAGTATTTTATTATCCTGTTTACAAATTGCTCCGACGCGATAATTAAAACATGTTTCCTCTACTTTAAACGTAAGATCCATCCGTAATGCCCCCTCATATAAATATCGAATTATTACAAAACAATTATGTAATTACTGTACAAATAAGGTTACTAAATTTATCCACTTCATTCAATGGTTTTTGAATTTTCTAAACTATTATTTTTCATCATTACAAGTGTATATACATATGTTACAATCACATTGCACACTAGAAAACATTATGGGGGTACGGATGGAAACGTTATTAATCCAGCAAACTGAGAAATCAAATAAGTTTTGGAAAATCGTTGTGAAAGAAAAAGACTATGTTGTGTTTTACGGAAAAATTGGCACAGCTGGCAGTGTGAAAGCGAAAGAGTTTGAAACAGAAGAAGAATGTATGAAAGAAGCTAATAAACTAGTTGCTTCCAAACGTAAAAAAGGATATACAGACCCGTTGCCTGGGGAAGATTACATAAAAGAAAAAACGATAACCGAAGAAGAATTTTGGGAACTACTTCATCGTGCAAAAACGAAAGGTGAGGACCAAGAAGAACAAATAGAATGGCTTACTTCTCACCTTGCTAAACGTACAGTACATGAAATTGTAGCATTTGATACGCATATGCATCGTCTTTTGAAAGACTCCTATACCTCCCGTTTATGGGCAGCAGCCTATATTATTATGGGTGGCTGTTCAGATGATACTTTCGATTACTTCCGCGGATGGTTATTATATCAAGGAAAAGAGACATACGAAGCTTGTATTGAAGATCCAGAACGATTAATTCCTGTATTAGAAAACTTGAGTGAGTATGACGTCCCAGAGATTGAAGAACTTTCTTTATATTTCGGTTTCACTGTATATGCAGAAAAAACTGGTGACGAAGATGATACTTACTTTACACTTTACCATGTCTTATCTAATGAAGAATTCGACGATGTAGATTTTGAATTTGACTGGAATGAAGACGATGAAGAAGGTTTAAAAAAGATGTTTCCTAAGCTATGGGAGATGTATGGGGAAGAACCGATTGAGTAGTAGATTAATTATTCGTGAAAAAGCGCCTTGTTTCTTTAGTAACAAGGCGCTTTTTTTGATACTATATTTAAATTATTATCTTCCCACTCTCCCACCACTCCATAAAAGTCTTTAAAGAAGGAGCAACCCACGTTCTACTATCATTTTCATGATTCCATACATATATATCATCTCTTTGCACTTTTCCATTCAAAATGGAATAGCCAAACAAATCACCATTTCCGCCATCAGCAAAAAATAATAAACAGTCAAAAGGCATGTATAAATCCTTAAAATCAACTATATTTCTCATACTCATATTTTCAGTTTTAATTTTTGAAGCAGACCATATAAAGTCACCGTATTCACCTTCTATACCATTTGTTTCCTGTAATAATTGATATAAATCATTCGGTAACTCCACATGTATACATTGTTGTATATCAGTAAGTTCCTCCTTCGTAGCCGAATTTTTTAAGCTTAAGTTTGATGAGATACTGTGAATGGTGTCTTTCCACATCACCTTTTCTCCTCCTTATGTGCAATCAAGTATATTCAAAGGACACCGCTAAATTTATTGATACCATCTTTCTAACAATTCCTTCTCCCTCTCCCCTGAAATACCTGCTTTTAATTCCCATTCGTCCACACTCTTCATCCACTCATACACATCTGTAACTGTATGTCCTAACCTTCTAAAAGTAAGTCCTTCTTTAACAGCACTTTCAATACTAATTGAAAATCCACCTTTCCACGGCTTCGTTTCACCTTCTAATGAAAAAGTTTCTGGAAGCCATAAAGGCATCTCTGTCCAAGGCTGCACTTTATGTTCATTCATAAACGATTCATCTATCCAAACGAATTCAGCATCACTATTCGTAACTTTTTTACACGTATTTAATAGCTCTTCCATCGTCAAATCATCATTCGGACCTGTTACATTGAATGTACCTGCATTTTTGTTTTCTGCCATGTTTAGTCCCCAGTTTGCGACGTCTTTTATATCAACTATCTGTACTGGACGGTCTTTTCTTCCTGGAACTAACACTTTACCTCCTTTTGCTACACGCCCGATCCAGTATGGAAGTCGATCTGTATAATCGAACATTCCTGAAAGAAGTCCTGCTCTTACGTGTAAAACACGCCCCGGCCAATACTTCTCTGCTTCTTTTTCGCATAATACTTTCAGCGCACCATAATGCTCATAAGGAGATATTTCACCATTCTCTACAGCCTTTATTTGCTCTTCCGTCGGTTCAGGTTGTAATATATAGTCTTCTTTTATGTCATGCAGAATCCAATCTTTATATACGGAAAGGCTTGAGATGAATATATAGTGTTCAATATTATCTTTAAGCACTTCTCCAACATTCCTAATATGATGCGGAGAAAATCCACATGTGTCTATGACAACATCCCACGTTCGATTTTTTAAACTTGATACATCGTTATTTCTGTCACCGGTTAACTGCTCCACATTAGAAAAAATTTCTTTGTTTGTTCCTCGGTTAAATAACGTAATTTCATGCCCTCTCTGTAAAGCCTCATCTACAAATGCTCTTCCTAAAAATCGTGTACCGCCTAGAATTAGAATTTTCATGGTTCTCCCCCATTCGTGATTAATAACCCTTCCTAATGTTTAACGATTTTTTATTGAGGAAAGTTACGGGGAGCGTTTAAATTTTTCTACAAGTTCACCATTACTCTTTTAAAAGTATATACTCTTTGATTAATCTCCATCTATCCTTTGTTTCTGGCACAACTTCAGAAGCCATCACCACCACCAATTCCTTCTCTGGAATACAACAAATCATATTCCCACCATCACCCATTGCACAATACGAATAGACACCCTCTTCTTCTCGTAACCACCATAAGTAACCATATTGATTTGAATTCATCGCTATTGATTCTTTTATCCATGATTTTGATAGTATTTGTTTTCCATTATGAATACCTTCATTCAAATACATCTGTCCAAACTTAGCCATATCCCTAACCGTTAACGTTAGTCCCCAGCCGCCCGCCGAAATACCATTTGGATCGTGAACCCATCCTTTCACATCTTTTCCGAATAAGTCATCAAATCCAAATGCTTTCATATTATAGTTTGGAATTTCTCTCATGCCGAGTGGCTGAAATAAGTATTCATTCGCAAATTCACGCGCATTTTTTCCTATTGCGTTCGTTATGATCGCTGATAGTATATGAGCTCCTGCAGATGAATATTTAAAAGATCCAATTTCTCCGCCGTTTCCTATCCTATTTAACGTATATTGTATCCAATCTTGTTGTGTACATAGTTCTTCTAACGGTTCCTGCCAGTCTACGAATGGATGTGGAGCTGTCATCGTTAGAAGATGGCTTACTGTTACTTCAGATGAATTAACGTTATATTCCGGGAAAAATTCTATTACTCTTTGATCAACGCTTTTTATATAGCCTTTATCTACACATAGTCCAATTAACGCAGAAATAATCGTTTTTGTGACTGACGCTATATGAAATGCATCATCTGGACCGTGACCGTTATAATATTTTTCAAAAATAACATCACCTTTTTGTACTACTAACATCCCATTAATATTTTTATACTCTTCTTTTATAATCAAATCTAACTTTTCAGCAGTTTTCATTTTTATTCCCCTTTAACCCATAATTAAAAAGGTTCGATCGGTACATATATATCAACTATATGTTTATTTTCCGGGTGCCGTCTTGGGTCATTTTTATACATTTCAAAAGGATACGAATCTCTCGGTTTATATCCGCTATTAGGAAGCCACTCACCGTATAAGAAATCCCATGCTCCTTTATATTCATCCTGGAATATTTCAAAATGACCTACCGCATACTTTCCAGAAGGTATTACCATTATTCCAATGTCGCTCGTTTCTACTGGGGACCCCTCTGGAATTTTTATACATAAACTTGTTCTTAAATGATTTTCTTCAGTAAATTCATGATGATCGTGGTAAATGGTTAATACTTTCGTATCCTCAAATACATGACAGTTTTCCTTCGCTGCGTAATGAAATAATTTCTCTATCATTTTTGGAAAAGCTATCGTTAACTCTTCATATGTACCGATATGCCTTATGTATGCGACGTGTATATCGTCCGCTGTTACAATTTCAACATTTCCTCGAACCTTCTTACATTCATTGTATTGAGGAATTCCCCTTACGTCTTTGCAATTCTTGCTATTATCGTTTCGATATTGAGATGGACTTATTCCGTAATGACTTTTAAATGTGCGGGAGAAAACTGCTGAATCTGTAAACCCGAAGTGATACGCAATATGTGTAATCGTCATATCTGTGCGATATGTAAGTAGATTTGTTGCCCTTTCTAACTTCAATCGGTTTACATACCGTGATAATGGCTCGTCTACTATCCCCTTGAAAATCCGATGAAAATGAAACTTTGAAAATCCTGCTATATCCGCTAGCTCTTCAATGGATAGTGAATCATTTATGTGTGATTCTATATAATCTTGCACTTTATAAATGCGTCGTAAGTATTCATTTCTACTTTGTTTACTCTCCATATTTTTATCTCCTCACAACAAAAAGGCTACCGTTAAGCTAGTCTACTTTTACACATTTTTCAAAAACAAAACTCTACTAGCACCGTTCCCATCATAATTTGTATGTACCGATACACCCTCTACCTCATCATCCCCGGCCTCAATTCGAAAACCGATTTCTTGATGAAACTGTATCGACTTTTTGTTAATTGGTGACGTAATTGCTTTTACAACTTTACGGTTATTTGCACGTGCGACATCAAAGAAATACGAATACAATGTCGATGCAATTCCTCTTCTTCTATACTTCGGATTGACACCGAAAAAATGAACGTACGCTTCCTCTTTATGCGTTTGTGAGAAGAATCCGCATAAGAAACCTAACGTTTCTCCCTCTTCTTCAATAATAAAACTCGTTTCTTGAAAATGAACGAAGAACAATTTTGGCAACATGGCAGCCATGTCTCTCCCGCCCCACCAATCATTTAAAACAGAATGAATCTTTACATAATCTTCCCCTTGGATGTTTCTTACTCGCATATGTTTCTCCCTCTCACTCACTTCATTTTTTCATAAATTTTAATGACCGTTTCTACTAAAAGGATGAATACCCATATCCCGCAAAATACAAGAACAGACTGGAATAAAGAACCTAGCATAACAATACTTATTAAACCTAATTCTGGGCCTGAAATGGATATTTCATCAAATCCTATATTATGTATAAATGGACCAGTTGAAAAAGCCATCAAAATAGATGCTATTAAATAGATAACACTCATTATTTTTAATATTTTTATAGAAAGATACGAAGTTTGTTCTTGCTCCACTTGTGATAATTCGATTTCACCGCTCGCAATTCCTTTTTGCAAACAGTCCTCACATAGAAATTCTTCCTTAATTTTTTTACCACCGTGCATCGTACCTGTTCTTTCTTTACATCTTGAGCATTTTCGATTTATCATGTTGTTACCACTCCAATCTATTAAGATTATACTTATACAATTCTATTTTTACCTTAATATCCCTTTTATGTATTTTATAGAGAAAGGTCGTGTTTTATGATTTCAAAACTCACGTTTGGCTCGAAAAAGCGTACCGTTCATTATGTATTAAGACCTAGTTGTTATGCAGTTATTTTCCATTCATCTTCTTCAATGATTGCTGTTATCCAAAAAGGTGACCGTTACTTTTTACCTGGTGGCGGTATGGAAGGTAATGAAACAAAAGAAGAATGCTTGCACCGTGAACTACTAGAGGAATTAGGATGGGCAATTAAAATTGATCAGTATATCGGTAATGCGGCTCGATATTTTTATGCAGAAAAGGAAGATACATATTATTTGAATGATGGATTCTTTTATATTGCGAACATGGTGCAGAAACAAACTGAAAACTGTGGGGAGGATCATGTTTTACGATGGATGTCTCCATTACTTGCTGTTAAGCTTCTCATTCACGATCATCAAAAATGGGCGGTTGAACAAGCACTTTTATTACGAAAACAAAAATGATCTCCTTCTATATGAAAGAGATCATTTTTACTATTAACTGACTTTTTTCAAATTGAAAGCAGGCTTTTTGATTCCGCCTTTTTTTACAACATATAAGCCGATGAAGATAATAAGTCCGCCAACGAGTTGCATCATATTAATTTGCTCTCCAATTGTAACTGCCGCAAAGATAACTGCGAACAATGGTACGAGATACATATAAACCATTACTTTCGTTGAGCCTATTTGACTAATACCGACATACCACATTGCTAGTCCGAAGATGGTCGCAAAGATGATTGAATATGCTAGTGAACCCCAGCTTGGCGTATCTACTGGCCATGTTAAAGAGTTTACGTTGAATAAACAGTATATAACAAGTGGTACAATTCCAATTAAAGTAGACCATGATGTAACTCTCATTGCGGAGTATTTTGTAATAAGAGGTTGCGCTAATATTGGATACCATCCCCACGCAATTGCTGCGACTAATCCAATTACATTTCCGAGCCACGCATATTCGTAAGTAGCTCCTCCTGTATGTCCTGTTAATAAAACAAATGCTGCACCAATAAACGCTACTATTGAACCAATTTGTACTTTCATCGAAAAACGTTCTTGTTTGTGCAATACTGCTAATATCCCTGTAAATATAGGTGACATCGCAATTAATAATGAGGCGTTCGTTGCTGAAGTATATTTCACAGATAACATAAACATCGTTTGATACATTGCCGTACCAACGATACCGACTACTACTAATCGTAACCAATCTTTTCTTTCAATACGTAATGAGCGTTCCATCATAAATGTAATAAGTAATAAGACCGGTGATGCTACTAAAAATCGTAAACTATTAAATTGAATGGATGACATATATGCCACGCCATACTTTCCTATTGTATAATTTGCTCCCCATACTAACGCTACTGATACTAGGAGCCATTCCATTTGCCATCTTTTCATCCGAATCTCCCCTTCCATATTTAGCATAGTAAAATTGGCTGGATATAGCACCGTCCAATTGGCTGTTTTTTTACCCAGCCAATTTGTTATACTTAATGTATATAAGAGATACGGAGGCGTTTGTATGGAATGGAAGCTAGATAGTGACAGTAAAATCCCTATTTATCAGCAAGTGGTTGACTTTATTGAAAAACGTATTACATATGGAGAACTTCCTCCAGGAAGCTTCCTCCCTTCAGAACGGAAATTAGCTACGCAGTTAAATGTAAACAGAAGTACAGTAACGACTGCTTATAATGAACTTCGTGCTATGGGAATTGTAGAAAGTACGACTGGTAAAGGTACACGTGTGAGTACACATATGTGGGGCGTTTCTCCAACATTAACGCCGAACTGGAGAAATTTCGTAGAAGGTGGTACTTTTTTACCAAACTTACCACTACTTCGCCATATTCGGGCAGAAGTACAACAAAATGAAAATATTATAGATTTCGCTAATGGAGAACTCGGTTGTAATCTTTATCCTCACGATCAACTACAAACGATTTTACGTGAACAACCGTTAACGCATTCATTAAGTTACGATCATCCGCAAGGCTATCTCCCGCTAAGACAAGCGGTCGTAAAATATATGAAGGAATATTTAAAAGTTGAGGCGACTGAACAATCCATTATGATTACATCCGGCGCTCAACAAGCACTGCACCTTATCGTGCAATGTTTATTAAATCCAGGTGATGCTGTTGCTTTCGAAAGTCCTTCACACTGTTATTCCCTGCCGTTATTCCAATCAGCAGGTATTCGTATTTTCCCATTACCTGTCGATGAACACGGCATTAATCCAGACGATGTACAAGAGCTATACAGAAAGCACCGCATTAAAATGATTTTTTTAAATCCAAATTTCCAAAACCCTACGGGGACGATGCTTCATCCAAACCGTAGAAAAAAACTATTATCACTTTGCGCAGATTTACGAATTGCAATCGTTGAAGATGATCCATCTAGTTTGCTGACGCTAGAAAAGAAACAACCTTGTCCTACTTTGAAATCAATAGATGAAAATGGAACTGTCATTTATGTACATTCTTTATCAAAAATGATTGCGCCAGGATTACGAGTCGGTTGGCTTGTCGCCCCGCAGTCTGTCGTAGAGCGATTATCAGATGCACGGCACCAAATGGAATTAGGAATGAGTATTTTCCCGCAGTGGCTTATGCAACAATTTTTTGAAACTGTACCATTTCAGTCTCATATCGTACCGTTACGAAAACAACTAGCAGAAAAAAGAGACGTTATCGTTCGTGCCCTAAACGAGCAACTTCATGATAAAATCTCTTTTTCAAACCCTACTGGTGGTATATACATTTGGGGGAAATTAAAAGAACCTATAAACGAAAAACAAATCATTATGCAAAGTTTAAAACAAGAAATTGCTTTTATGCCAGGTAGTATTTTCGGTGCGAAAGATGGTTATATACGTTTATCTTATGGAAAAGTGGATATTGATCAAATTGAGGAAGGTATTTCTCGTTTACGCGAGGCTATTTTGGTATGTGAAAATAACTTTAAATAAAGCTTTCTCGTTTGACAAAACCTAAATCTACCATTATTATCAACTCGAACCTATTTATAGGAGTGATAAAATGAAGATTTACGTTGATGCAGATGCTTGTCCTGTAAAAGATGTAATTATTTTTGAGGCTACGAATGTGGAAATTCCTGTTACCCTCGTTACTAGCTTTTCACATTATTCTAATGCAGAGCAGCCAAAAGGTGTCGAAACAATTTATGTTGATTCTGGAGCAGATGCTGCGGATTACCGGATTATGCAGTTAGCAAAAAAAGAAGATTTAATCGTAACGCAAGATTACGGTCTTGCTTCACTCGCTTTAGCAAAAGGCTGTATCGTACTACACCATAAAGGCTATAAGTATACGAATGACAACATTGAACAATTGTTACAAACACGGTATTTAAGTGCAATGGTTCGAAAAAGCGGTAAGCGTACAAAGGGACCGAAACCATTTACAGCAGAAGATAAAGAGAAATTTAGAGCGCTCTTTAAAAGTATGATCGCTCATTAAAGATGAACCTTCTTTTCGCAAGGAAAACTTCGCAACACAAAGAAGAGAATATCCAAATGAACATTCTCTTCTTGAGGTTTACCCGTTTAAAATGAAGGTAAATTATCTAAGTTATTTTCCTTTATTCCATCAGGTTCACTACGTATAATATCTCTGCCATACTTATGAAATACGTCTACATGAGCTAACTTCCCTGATTTTGCTTCTTCAAGGGCAGTCATATAATCTAACTCTCTCCCGCTACTTGTTTTAAACGCAATTAAATCACCATCATCATTTTTACGAACAGCAACAATTTGTTCTGCTCCTGAATTAACTTCATGGTCTACTTCAAATTGAGCTTGTTCTTCTCCTTGATGTAAGTAATCATTATAAACTTTTTCAAAGTCTTTATTGTCCATAACATTCACCTCCAACACATTTTTTAGTATGGTTGGGAGGTAGTGGTTTTATGTACTTTTCTCTTAGAAAAACGTATTTTTAATACCTACGCAACCCTTTCAAAGTCTCCAATATATCCTCTGTAAAGGCTGTACTACCTTCTGTCTCTAAAACTCTGAAATAAAAACTTCTTAAGAAAGTTCTAATATTTTGTACTAAAATAGCATGCTGCGGATGTCGGATATCTTCAACCGTTGCTATACTATGTAGCCAATTGCTCCACTCTTCTTCAGTTAAAAGATTTTGGTTACGTAAAGACATAATCGGCTTTACTAACCTCTCATCTTCAAAGTGCACATACACGTAATCACTTAATCGAACCTTCTGACGAACAGCTGCAAGAATCGCATATGAAAACTCACGATTTTGGATTGTACGTGCTAAAGCATCGAGTGCATCAGCCGCATGCGCCGTAGAGTGTGCCCAGCCTTTTCCTTCTACGTATCCTCTTACATCTTCTTCTAAATATACATATTCTAGTACTTGTTCTGCCACACTATACAGCTGTTCTTCAGATAACAGTGGTTCTCTTTCATGAACAGATAAAATAAGCGGCGGAATTAATACAGAGAACGCACGTTTAAAGACAGAATCTGTTCCCTTTTCACCAATTTTATAAAATAAATAATCAGGGCTAATTGCTTGCAGCATTAATCCTCGTAATTCTTTTTGTCTAAACACATCATTTGTAATCCATTTGTAAAGCGTACTATAAATTAAATCATCGCGTAATTCAGCATCAGTTGACCCGATATAATCTAACATCCACTGTGCATATGGATAAGCATCTACGTCTTCTGGTACAGCATAATTATTATTTTTAATTTGTAGTAGTTCTTCTTTTAGTTCTAGTACTTCATTCATTATATTTCTTGTCCCCTTTTTGCGTTTTTTATTGTCTTATCCCCTTTTATTTGCTTCATAAAATTAATTTAATTATAACAATAAACAAAAGGCTATACATATATTTCTGATTATGTAATACGCTCATTCATGAAATATAACTTCTGGATTTCCTAAATCACTATTCTGAAATACAACATCCGCACACTCTTTCGGATTATGCTCATCTATATACATCTTACAGGCCGCATGATATCTGTTTAAAAACATTTTCTCAGCTTCTTCATAACTTCCAAAAGCCTCAGTCTCGCGCTTTGCACCACGTTTTCTCGCAATCTCAAAATCTGTATCTACGAAAATTTTATAGTCAAATAAATGCTCTACGTCTTTTTTCAATAGAAACGTCCCATCTACTATTAGTACCATATTAGGTTGAGCCAATAGCTGCCCATTATGGACAGGTATATCCGTTATTAAGTTATGAGAAATCGTATCATATTGTAAATTCCCGTTAGGCCCTAAAGGCTTTAATAATCTTTCTTTGAAAGCTGTATAATCGTGTGCATCTTCATAATACCCTCTTGCAGATTCTTTTCCTTGCGCGTATCGAATTGCTCTCGGATTATGAAAATCATCAATGCTGGCGCGTGTTACTGGTAATCCTCGTTTTTTTATTCCTTCCGCTAGTTCGTTTGCAAATGTTGTTTTTCCTGATGCTGTAATACCGCTTACTCCAACTCTTGTTGGGTGCGTTAAATTTAACATTAAAATATGATTAGCAATTTCTTTTATACATTGTTTTCGGTTCATGATATTTCTCCCTTCATTTAGTTTACATAACAAAATTATAATTAACTTTTATGTCACTATTTGTCGGTAAGTCGATATCCTTTGTCGAATCGTTGATATATTGAAAAAATCGTTGATATATTTTAAGTTATGATAGATATATTTGAAAAATCGTTGATATATTATGATTGGCTTACTTCCCCTTAAACCCTCGATATAAAGCAGTCCGTAACTCTTGTTTGTATTCTTCAATTTCTGGCATATCGAGTTCTTCTGCTAGTCTGATGGCTAGTTCAATATCATACGGTACTCGTACGAGTTGAATAGAAAAGCTCGCTGCTTCTTTTTCATTGTAAGTTCCTTCAAATATTAAATAGGAAGCTTGTGTTATTTCAAGTGGGTTTCCTACGCTACCGGCATTACATAACGTTTTCCCTCTGAAATTTTGAACGAACGCTTGGTGAACGTCACCGTAACAAACGACATCTGGTTTTCTTTCCCCTTCTATATTCTCTGTGAGCTCACTATTTTCGAACATACTAATACGCTCTTCTCTTGAGGCATGTGGTTGAATTCTTTCATATAAACTTCTCGGTGAAGCGTGGAACATACGTATCAGTTTGCCGCTCATAAAAAATTCGATTGAAAATGGTAAGCTTCTTAAATAGTCATTTTGTTCTTCCGATAATTGTTTTTGATGCCATTTTAACGTTTCAAATTCAGTCGGTTTTGTAATGAAATCATCCCAGTTCCCCATTACAACTCCTTCACATTCTTTACGAATGATTTCAATCACTTCGCTAGAATGAGGACCTTTTCCGACTAAATCTCCAAGACACACGACGCGCTCGATTCCTCTTAATTTAATATCTTGCAGTACAGATTCTAATGCTGGAATATTACCATGTATATCTGAAATTACCGCTATTTTATCCAAATGAATCCCTCCATTACTTATAGTTTATTATATCCTCATGTTGTGATTGATACCATTTTGGAATATAGGATGAAAAATGATTATGATCTTCTAAAATTCCGTTCAATCTTTCCTTCATATCATTTACTAAATGTGGCGTGCTTCGGTTTGTCCATACGATATCAGCTGGGAATGTCATTGCTGCATATAATGAGTACAGTTTCCAAAAATGAAGCGACGGTTCGCCTCCGCAATATCCGTGAACTTGTCCAACCGCAAATGGTTTACTTATTCTTGTAGTAAAAATCGCTACGTTATAAAAATCATGTATTGGATCACCAAAATCATATCCACCAAAATCGATAACGATAAACTCCTTATTATGAATCATACTATTTGCTGGATGGAAGTCATCGTGTAAAAAGGTAATAGGGCGATTTTTCAATAATTGTTTATGCTCCCCTACAAATCTTAATACTGGCTTCAAATCAAGGAAGTCTATTTCATAATTTGCTAACGCTTCTACGTATCTTTCGTATTTATTCCATCGAACCGTTTCCCATTTATTACTTGCACTTTCTCTTCCAATTGAGTGAATCCTCTTTAGTACTTCTCCTGCTTTTCTTCCTGCATGGTACTGTTCTTCCACGGATAGCTTCCCTAAACCTTCTTCACCATTTATACCTTGGATCCATTCAAATACTTGAACACATTTATTTATTTGTTCAAGTTTTATAAAATGAATTAACTTAGGCGTTGGAATATGTAATGACTCTAATTGTTTCATATACATATATTCTTCTTGTTTACGTTCAAAATGAACAGCATCACATACTTTTACAAAATATGTTACTCTGTTTTCTAACTCTATTTTATATTTCTCTTCATGTGAAAAACCTTTTGATATAGCTGTACACTTTACAATATGAGGCCATTCTAGTTTTCTCTCTATCTCTCTAAGCGTTTCCTTCACAAAGTTCACCTCTATCAATATATGTACAAACTACCTAGCACTTCATGCTCTCGTTTATTTTCACCTTTAAACTCCACTGCAAAAGGATTTTCGCCATTCTTATTCAGATGTTCTAGCACTAGCCCTTCTCCAATCGGCTCACAAAACTGCACATGAATATCTCCAAATACTACACTTTGACACTCGGCATTCCATTTTTCACTTTTCACAACTGAGCTTGTAGATAGCCCCATTACTTCTTTCCATTTCCGCACCGTTTCTCGAACGTTTTTCACTGCATAATGGATCGTTTCAATTTGTTGTACTTTATTTTTATGTTCCGTGATTGTTCCAATGTTACGTAAATCATTTCTTCTTTCTTCGTCCGTTTCATTCCATTGTATAAAGAAAGGTAATTTCGGTCCGTTCTCTTCTTGCTTTACAAATAACATTTTCCATTCTAAAAGGCGGCCATCTTTTCTCATACGTTTCCCTTCAAATGGTCCTATCGTATGTAAACCGTGCTTACTAAACTTTACTGCTAGGTCTTCAATTGCATCTGTTCGAATTGCGATTTGCAGCATTCCTTCTCCGTCTTGTAATTTCACTACTGTTTCTTGTACTAATGGATTGTCTGCTTCTTTCGCTTTTTCTTCATGCTGCACTGCTAAAAATTCGATATATGATAAATCAAAATAACATAAACTATTCCAAGTACCCCAAGTAATATGCTCTCCACCTATTGCAGTATAAAATCCGTGCGCCTGCATTTGTTTTGCCGCTTCTTCCGGTGTACAATGTACGGCGTGTACTAAATGATCAAATCGCAACATGTCCTTCTCCCCTTTCTCTCCATCCTTTTATTGTATATTTTATTTTTCTTTCATTCAATTCAAAAAACTTTAAAACCCAGTTGATTTATACGATTAATATGTATTATAATGAAACAAATTTAATTATTGCTGATTGGAAAAACCAAAGGCACTTTTCTCATACGGGAAAAGTGCCTTTTTCATTTATTATTACAGGGGGATTATTTATGCAGAAATTAATTGTCTTTGCTATTATCGGATTTTTCGCTCAATTGATTGATGGGGCACTTGGAATGGCGTATGGGGTAACATCTACCTCACTATTATTAATGTTTGGTATCGCACCGGCTGTAGCTTCCGCTTCTGTTCATTTAGCTGAAGTCGTTACAACCGCCGCTTCCGGTGCATCTCATATCAAATTTGGAAACGTTGATAAATATACAGTTTCCAGACTTACATTACCTGGAGCAATTGGTGCATTTGTTGGGGCATGTTTTTTAAGTAATTTACCTGGCGATGTAATTAAACCGTACATTTCCGTTTTTTTATTTACTTTAGGGGTTTATATTTTATTACGATTCGTCCTTCAAAAACAAATTGTTGCTTCAAATAAGCGTATGTCTGCAAAACAACTTGTGCCGCTTGGTTTATTCGCTGGATTCGTTGATTCAACTGGTGGCGGTGGCTGGGGGCCGATTACGACACCCGTTCTTCTAGCAAGAGGAAATGAAGCTAGAAAAGTTATTGGATCTGTAGATACGAGTGAATTTCCTGTTTCACTCGCTGCAACAATTGGTTTCTTCATCTCACTTGGCTGGGAACAAGTAAGCTGGGTTTGGGTATTTGCCTTAATGCTTGGCGGTATTGTCGCAGCTCCAATTGCTGCATGGTTAGTTCGTATCGTTCCAGCACATTTACTTGGGGTATTAGTTGGTGGTCTTATTATCTTTACGAATATACGTACACTGCTGACTACATTTAAAGTGGATCCAACTATTATTTCACTTTCTTACGTGGCAGTTGGTCTTGTCGTTATTATTTCTATTTTCATTGCTGTTCGCAATCATTCCAAGCGTTCTAACGCATCGACAGCCGGATATCCGAATGATCAAAAACAAATGCTACCATAACGATAAAAATACCGCCCGATATACTTCGAGCGGTATTTTTTATTTTTCTATTTTCCAATTAATCATCGTTTCTGTAGCATTTACTCTCTTCATATGTAACTTTTCTAAAACACGAATCGAACTATAGTTATCTAGGAGTGTCTCTGCAATTATTGTTTCTACCTCTCCTATTTTGAAAGCCCAATCGATTAGTTCTCTTACAGATTCTGTTGCATAGCCCTGATTCCAATATTTCTCAATAAATCCATAGCCAATTTCTACTGTTTGCTTCTCGTTTGGTTTCCCTTTAAACCCAATATCACCTAAAAAGCTATCATCTTCTTTCCGAAGAACATACCACGCACCCCATGGTAATATAGCTGCATCTTGTTTTACATTCTTTACATGCCCTACAATATGCGGACCGCTATTGTATCCTTGCTCGTTAGCAATTTAAATCCTCTCTTCTGTACACGGCACTATATAGAGCCTTTCTGTTTCTAATTTCATATTGATTTCCCCTTTTCAATTAAACAATACCTCAATTTTACTAAAAATAAAAAGAATATTCATTCTATCCGTTAAATTTATACTTATTCTTTGAAACGAATTTAAGGAATAATCCTCTTTTGATAGTTATGTCGAATTATATTTTTCTGAATTTTCTTTTAATTTAGAGGGTTTTTCAATATTTTTTGCGAAACATTTGTATAACAATTTTTTCTTTGCTTATTGCTACATAATAGTAGGTTCGGGTGGAGTTTTGCAAGCGTTTCCTATACAATAACCGATATTTTTTGACTTTTCCTAACAAAATATCTTGCAATATATTCAGAAAGTCATTACAATTGCCATATATTAAAAATCTTAGCAATATATCAAATCCTCATCAATCCGATGAGGTAGAGGTTGCGACTTTTATGAGTAAAACGGACGAGACACAGAGAATGTCACCAACTCCGTTTGAAAGGAAAGGTTGCCGAAGTTTATATTTCTTCTCTGGAAATATGAGCTGGGGCTGTCTCCGAAAGGAACAGAACTGTCACGTTTACAAATTACCGTGTAAACGTGGGGTGCTATCTTAACGGAAGGGTATGATGGGGTGGTTATTTGTGAAACGTTCCGCCAAATTCCTTTGGCGGTTTTTTGTATTTTTCTCCCCCGCTCCTTCCTAACCTACAAGAAAAGGAGTGTTGAACATGAATAGCGCAACAAATCAATCTACCTCTAAAACGCAAACTACACAAGGACAAGGTGAATTAAAACGCGGATTAAAATCTCGTCACCTTACGATGATTTCTCTCGGTGGTACAATTGGTACCGGACTATTTCTTGCCAGCGGTGGTGTCATCCATACAGCTGGACCTGGTGGCGCATTAATTGCATACGCCGCAATTGGAATTATGGTTTATTTTTTAATGACAAGCTTAGCTGAACTTGCAGCTTACATGCCTGTTACTGGATCTTTTAGTACGTATGCAACAAAATTTGTTGATCCATCACTTGGCTTTGCACTTGGATGGAACTATTGGTATAACTGGGCAATTACGATTGCTGCTGAACTTGCAGCTGTAACATTAATTATGAAATTTTGGTTCCCAGATACGCCTTCTCTTATTTGGAGTGGATTATGTTTAGCTATTATTTTCCTTTTAAACTATTTATCTGTTAAAGGGTTTGGTGAATCTGAATATTGGTTCGCACTTATTAAAGTAGTTACTATTATTATCTTTTTAATTGTTGGTTTCATGATGATTTTCGGAATTATGGGCGGCGAAATTGTTGGATTTAAAAACTTCACAGTTGCAGATGCACCATTTAACGGCGGTATCATGGCAATTATCGGTGTATTTATGGCAGCTGGTTTCTCCTTCCAAGGAACTGAATTATTAGGAGTAGCTGCTGGTGAAACATCTGATCCAGAACGTAATATCCCAAAAGCAATTCGTTCAATCTTTTGGCGTATTCTTTTATTCTATATCCTTGCGATTCTCGTTATCGGTTTATTAATTCCTTATACAACTGAAAGCCTTGCTGCAAGTGATGTAACAGTAAGTCCGTTTACACTTATTTTTGAAAAAGCGGGCGTTGCCTTTGCTGCTTCTGTTATGAACGCTGTTATTTTAACTGCTGTACTATCTGCTGGTAACTCTGGTATGTATGCATCAACTCGTATGCTTTGGGATTTAGCTCGCCAAGGAAAAGCACCAAAGTTTCTTGGTAAATTAGATAGCCGCGGTGTACCTGTTAACGCATTAATCGTAACGTCAATTGTTGGTAGTATTGCTTTCATTGCTTCTTTATTCGGTGACGGTGTTGTATACATTTGGTTATTAAACGCATCTGGAATGTCTGGTTTTATCGCATGGGTCGGAATTGCAATTAGTCATTACCGTTTCCGTAAAGCATATATCGCACAAGGAAAAGATTTAAAAGACTTACCATATAGAGCAAAATGGTTCCCATTCGGTCCAATCTTCGCATTTACACTTTGTATCATCGTAATTTTAGGACAAAACTACGGCGCATTTATGGGTGAAGCAATTGATTGGAACGGTGTACTCGTTTCTTACATCGGTTTACCACTCTTCTTAGTACTATGGTTAGGTTATAAATTTACGAAAAAAACAAAAGTAATTCCACTTGATAAATGTGAACTAAAATAAAGTGAAACGAGCAAACAAATTTGTTTGCTCGTTTTTTGTTGCAAACCTCTTTCCTTTATTATTGCTCCTGTTTTTGCAATAATAAAGGAAATATAAATAAAGGTTGGGATACAATGAACATTCGTATTACTGATGAAGCAAAAGCAGCTATACGTAGATTAGAACGTGAAGATAAAAAGATCGTTCGCATTAGAGGAACAATGACGAACTCTTGTAGTATTTTCGTTGATGTCGATTTAATTTGGGATACATATAACGCAGATGATGTTGTATATGAAGATGTAGAGCTTATCGTACAAATGGATTCATTCACGAAAGAATACACTGGTGATACAGTGAAACTTGATTATAAGACGACAGGTTTTAGTATTACGACTCCGAGTGAGACTTTAGTTTATGGATTGTCGATTAAAAAATAAAAATTGTTTTCATTTGACCACCGAGGTGAAAAAATGGGTAAATATGTTCCGTTAAAATTTTTATTTAATGAAGAATTAGCAGAGAAAATAGCTGATTCTATTTGTAAACACGATCCTAATTTTTCTAAAAGAATCTTTGTAGATTCTGTAACATATAAAGTTGAAAATTTAGAGTTAAAACAACGTATTGAAGTAATAGCAGATGAATTACACAATGCTTTACAAAAAGATTTTAATGTAGCAATACATATATTACTGAAAACATTAGGACCAGAAAATACAACAGAAGTAGGCACATTCACAAACGGATATATGTACATGCCTATCGCAAAATACGTTGAAAAATATGGTCTGAACGATTTTGAAACCTCATTCAACACCATGTATGAAATAACGAAAAGGAATAACGCTGAATATGCCATTCGGCCTTTTCTTGAAACATACCATGAAGACACACTAGACATATTACAACAGTGAGTTCATGACCAAAACAGTTATCTCTATCAGTGTTTCAGTAGTTTGGAACAAAAGGCTGCTGGTACTAGAATGAGTTTGCTTAATTTCCCAGGCTTTCTAACGAAAGGAATGGGGATTGCGATTGTAGGTGGATTATTATCGATACATTTGCTAAACCGAAAATTACTACCTATGAATGCTAATTCTTTCACTCATTTGTATAGTAATTTACTATTACTTTTTGCAGGAATCATATTGATTAGCTGGTTGGTTACTATGAAAATGTATAAATGCTCCAGAAGAAATATATATCAAGTGAAAAGATTCATTTTTCAATAACTTTTTTGTTATATTTTTCAATCTAGTGACGTTTCTTACATCAAGATTAAACAACTATATTTTTAACCCCGATCTAAATTTAGATCGGGTTATACTTATTTGGACTTTTGAAATTAAATAACTTTATTATCATTTTACATATAAAAAATCAAAATTTAACAATTTACCCTATATGCATTATAAAAGGCTTGTCTAAAATAATGTATATGTCAAGAAAACTTGTCTGTAAGTTGAAATGTTGTAGAATCTAGAGTCCGAATATGCTTACGGTAGATCCTCCTAATCATACTCGCCTGCGTCGGATGGTCTCTAAACCCTTTATACCACGTATGATTGAGGACCTTTGTTCCCGTATTCAGCAACTTGCCGACGAATTGTTAGTTGCTGTACAAGAACAAGGAAAGATGGAAATTATTGCAGATTTTGCTTAACCACTACCCATTATTTTCATTTCAGAGGTGCTTGGGGTTCCCGCCACTGATCGAAACCAGTTCCGCAAATAGACAAAAAACTCATGGACACCTCTGTGGAACCTATTCAGGGAACTGAAGTTAAAACAACACTTAAAAGTTTATTCATTACATTGAGACATTACTTAACGAAAAGCGTCTAAATCCTGATTCTGATTTGATAAACGATCTCATTCAAACAAGAGAGCAAGAAAACAAGTTGAATAAGAACGAGCTTCTTTCGACAATTTGGCTATTCATCATCGCTGGACATGAAACGACAGTTAATTACATAGAGAAGTCAACGTCTTTTTTATTTTAGGGGAACTTGTTTTGTTAATTTGATATTTACAGTTAAGTGAAGTAAAGTGACATTTGATTCTCATAATCCGTATTATCTGAAGTTAATAAAGTCTATTACACTCTCTTCTTTAGGAACGTTTCCATAATATCTTTCTTAAATTTTTCATAATCAAACTGAAAAGCTACATTATGCGTTTTATAGCCTGGATTAGTAACAAAACGAAAATCTGCAATGCTTTGACCAAATCCTTCTCCTTGATCAGGGATTACTTTAATAGGTACTCTTGAAAGACTAACAGCGTCTTGATTTAGCAAATACCAAACTGTTACAAAATCATGCATAGGACTTCCACTTATACCAGGATTAGACTTGGAGTAGAAATTATAATAATAATCTAACATAGGTTTGATGATGAGTCCTGCAAGATCCTGTGTACTCCGATGAAATGCATCAATTTGCTGGACCATTTCGGGTGTAACAATCGCGTGTTGAGTCACATTTAAAGGAATAATCGTCAAGTTCTTTGCATGCTGCAGAATTAAGTTTGCTGCATAAGGGTCTGCGTAAAAATTAGCTTCAGCCACAGCAGTTACGTTACCTGGATAGAAAAAAGCTCCCCCCATGCAAATGCATTCTCTTACATTTCGCATTGTTTCTAAATTTAATACAAAAGTCGTAGCTAGCGAAGAAAGTCTTCCTAAATTGATAATTGTAAGATCTTCTAAATTTGATTCTATAATTTGATAAATATCATTTAAAGGATAAACTGGATATGAAATTTCAGGTGGAATAATAGGTCCTAATCCAACTTTTCCATGTACCTCAGGGAAATACTGAATCACTATACCTGTCAACGGTACAGAAGCACCAAGGAATACAGGTATTTCTTCTCTTCCCGCAATGTACTTTAAATAGTTAATATTTCTTATTACATCTTCTCTTGATACATTTCCATAATCGGCCACAATTCCTACAAGTTGAATGTCTTTACGAAAAAAGGTGTACAGTATAGCAAACGCATCATCAATCCCTAAATCTGTAAACAGGAGAACCTTTTTTTGCATATCTCTTCCTCCAAAATTTATAGAATTCTACTTTCACCAATGATGCAGTGATTAGAATACGCTTGTATATATATTTTTTATGTATTCTTAAAGAGTGGATTCTATTCACTTGAAATAGTTTTGCTTATCTAAATCTGATATTATATTCAAGCACAAAATACATAAGGGTATTAGAGATATGGAAAAATCTGTTGTTATTGAGGAATTTACATCGGATTGGGCACTACAATTAGGGCTCACCATATCAAAAAAGAAAATTGTACGTTTAGACACAAAATTAACATATTTTGATTAGCTCCCTGTACGTTAAGGAATTAGTTTCTATATTTGAGGAGATGTATGTGACAGGTGTATATTTAGGGGAATCTAATATTCACCATTCAAATATGATAGAATAGAAGTATATCCAAAACGGAGGAATAACAAATGAACTCAAACACAAAACAGTTTATTTATGATATCCAGCAAAGAAAGAACAATTATATAGAAAATGCTCTAATAGCAATACAACACCCTAAAAAAGAGCAATCTGAACAGGTCATTCAAAATATAGTAGAGAAGATGGATATGATGATTAGTCTAGTTACTACGTACATGAGGATTGAATCTGGATCTACGGAAGAATTAAAAGAACTTCAGAAAGAAATTATCCATGCTCAAGCATATATCCAAAAACGAAAATTTGAAGAAACACAGAGATAAAACCCTGTGTTTTTATTTGATTTATAATGCTAATCTATTATAAATCAAATTACATGTGATTATTGTTTTGGCATAATCCATACAATTTGTTGAATGCGTACAATATATGGCACCGTATCTTCAATGAGCAAATGATCTAGTTTCACATCCTTTAATTTACCTCTTATATTGCCTCTTACAGTTTCAATAACCACATGTTTACCAATTACTGATTGTAATGTCTGATATACATAGGGATTAGGCACACTTACCATATTTTGTTTACTAAAGTCATTTCCCTCCAAATAACTCATTCTATAAAACTCCTTTCTAACTTGCATTCTTTCTACTAATATATGATATAAATCTTATAAATATGCTAGAAGGATAATTCATTATATGGACGGAAATAACATTTTAATAG
>NZ_QPEL01000042.1:0-8860 GCF_008368965.1 Bacillus sp. AY2-1
TTTTTATTTTGGTACTTATGATAAATCAATTTAAAACTATATTATAAAAATCAAACCAAAAACAACGATCAAAAGGTCTGCAACAGATCATTGCATGCCTTTTTTATGACGCTACGATGCGTTTCTTACTATTTAACATTAGAATAATTAAAGTAATTAAAGGAGGTACATATATGGACATTGGGAAAAAAATAAAACATTTAAGATTAATAAATAAAATGACACAAGAAGATGTAGCCAGCAAATTATTTATTTCAAGACAAGTTATATCTAAATGGGAACTAGGAAAAAGTCTTCCTGATCTAACCAATTTATTAGCCTTAAGCAATCTATTTAATGTTTCAATTGATTCTTTATTAAAGGAGGATTCAAATTTGCAAAATCAGATAATAAAACAAAGCAATTATAAAAGATATTTATTAATAGCCGCTCTCTACGTATATTCTTTAATTACTATTGTCGTTATATTTTATTGTCTTGTTGCCTTTTTACTTATACCAAAAGACATAAAAACATCCGATCTAAAGGTTATTAATTCCCACTTTTATCAAGAAAGCGATAAAAAAGAAATTTTATATATTTATAGTAAATTAACACCATTCTTCTCCAATTATTCAGGAGATTATAGCATTCAAACAAAAGAACATGAAATAAACATTCATGCTAATCGAAATTCAATTCCTTTTAGAAATAAGGATGTTTTATTTTCAATTGAAAAAGATATAACCCATGGAATAGATTGGGAAGAAAAAGATGTTTACATTGTAGATGAAAACAATAAAAAGATACTTATATATAACCATAAAAATAAACAACTGTATTACCAACTAAAAAATTAAAAAGTAGGCGATCAAAATTAAAAACATTTATAAATATATTTTTGTACTAACTACACTTATTCTTAATATAATTAGTTCTCTACTCATTATGAATACTGCATTTACACCAGGAAATATGGTATTTGCTATTACATTTTTATTTTTCACCATGCTATTCCAATCAACTACAATGCTATTCATTATATATATGATTAAAAATGAAATATCTAAAAAGATAAAAATAATATTATATGTTTTTTTAACACTAGATATATTAATCTTTTTATCATTGCTATACATGGCATATATAGCGACAACAGCATTAAAATATTATTAACATCTTTATAGCAAGGGAATGCTTGTAGACTGATCTATACTGCATTCCCTTATTGTATGTATGCTATATTCTTATTCGCCTTTTTCTAACAATAGAACCACGAATCTTGGCGAAGACATTGGTTTTTGCCCTGTCCTGAGGTCCGTCCTCGCTTTTTATTCCACGGTTCCCTTGACCACGAGCCTCCGAACCCTCAAACTCCCAAAGATAACCCCAGCGGGCAAAAACCGCCCTTCTGGGGCCACCTCTGGCGAGTTTGCATGAGGGTTCCCCTCATCGTCAAGGAACTTTCGCGGCATAAACGCCAGGACTCGGATCATAAATCTTAAAATGGTTATTTTCCAAATAACCTCGCAAAAAAACCTTTGGATTCAGTAGATGCTGTTAATGCTTTTGTTTCTTGTACTTCACGAATTGTTTCAAGTAACTTCTGATCCCGTTTCTCTAACTTATTATCAATATAATCTTGTTGTTTTTGTAATTGTTCAATTAACAACTTATTAAATTCTTCTTGTTTCTCACTATGTTCTCTAAGTCTACTAACTTCATTTTTTAATGCATTTAATTCTTCGGCTAAAATCTCTCCAACTTCTTTACTAGGAACAGGTTTTATACTCTCTCCACCCGTAGCAAAGTAATGTTCAATTTGTTTTATTGAGTAATTTTGTTCTCGATGCAATTGTTTAACTATCTTCATTTGTTCAAGAGCTTTTTCGTTAAAAACATTGTATCCTGATTCATTTTTCTCTAAAGGAATATACATCCTTAATTCTTTCATCCAATTTCTTATAACATTTGGCGATTCATCTAAACACAATGCAACTTCTTTAACAGTCATCGCTATATAACCTGGTTTTTCTTCACCTAGGTTTTCACTTTTATCCATCTTTTTACCCACCTTTAAAACCTAGATAAAAACCTAAGTTTTTTAAATATCAAGGGTTATTTTCAAAAATATCAACCTTGATACCTAGGTATCAAACCTAGGTTTTTACTAATTCATTTTACTAAGGTTCATATCCTTCTGTCATATAAAAATAACAAATTTTTAACGGATCTAAGTTATACTCCATTTTTTTCTTAATAAATGATTATTTAATCCATATAGCGAAGATCATGGCCGCGCCACAAAAATTTCCTAATAACTTTGAAACAAATCATTTTATAAAATTAGAAATTATAGATTTCAAATCAAACAAAGAAAAGAGTAAGTTCAACAAGTGCAAGAGCATAAGGAATTTTTGCTATCACCAAGGGTGACAGGTTAGGCAGAGCCTAACAAAAACGTGATATCACAAATACAAAAAATTCAATGGAGTTCCAACGTACTTTCAATGTATTTTCAATGTACATCCAATGGGTTTTCAATGGATATTTCGGAAGACTAAAAACTTGTTTTTTTACTCTTAGATCAACAATTCTTCCTCGTATATAAAACAAACAAGACTTTTATAACCTCTCAAAATCGTTTCTATTAGATTTCAAACACAAACTAATAGATTTCCTAATAAAATCAAAATAACGCCCTTAGAACGAAAAATGAGCGTTATGATGGCGTATTTAATTACAAGTACAACGGCGCGGCTATTGCCAATCCATTGTACTTCGCTTTTCCGTTGACTTTTGGAGTAGAGGCTGGTTCGTCGTGTGGGGGCGAAACCCCACGTATTACGTATCTATACATATGGTAAATGAAATTATAATTCGAAAGCATTAGCGGTTCGGCTCGTATAATAGCAAATTCAAGCCGGTAAACCTAAATAGTTGCTTTTGGATGTATCGGCTTGGTGCCGCCAAAACTCGAGCCGAAAAAAGTTTTGCAAGGATGTAGCAAAGCGAAAAGGGTGGAGATTTTCTGTAGCAAAGCGAAAGAAAATACGACCCGTTCCTTGCGGAACTTTTAGCTCCTTATATAGAGAGTGAGAAGGGACAAGTATACAAAAGTTGAAAAAAGTAAGTAATACCAAGGGATTTGGGATTTTTTATAGTTATCGAATCTTTAGTTATCGAATTCGATAACTATAAAAAATAAAAAAAAAGGATTTGGAATTTTTTATAGTTATCGAATTCGATAACTTTAGTTATCGAATTCGATAACTATAAAAAATATAAAAAAACCTGTATGAGATTCATACAGGTTACACTAATTTAATGGGTAAATTTTTTAATTCTTTAGGTTTTCTTATAAACATAGTTTGTAGTGTTTGATTAATATTGTCACGATCCCCACAAAGAATTACATTAGGATTTATATACAATGCATACATTCTAGCATTAATTCCGTCTCTACCAGATTCAAAACGTCCAATGAGACCTTTTTCAATTAATTGCTTTACTAATCTACTAACTGTATTTTTACTAGATCCTATTTTATCTGCAATTTCTGTTTGAGTCATAGGTAATTGTTCTTTTGCATTAATATCATGAACAATACAATTAGAACGGAAACCTATAAATCCAATGATTTTGTTTAAAAACATAATTTCTTCGTTTTTCAAATAATTATTTTGAATGAGATATAACCAATTCTCTTGAATAATTTGAGCAAATTTAGCTTTGTTTTTTATCTTCCGTTCAGGTACTAATTTCATTCCATGCGAATTAGCTTTTGCTTGAAGCTCATTTGCTATGTACATCTCTTCTTCTGACAAGATCTTTAAATTCTCGATATCCCTCAATCTTGCATTTCTTTCAGCTTGTTCTAAATTGGCGAGCTTTGACATAATCTTTCTCCTCTTTTCTAAGATTTTCAACTAGAGAAGAGGAACATTTTATGCTATGATTTTTATAGAATATCAAAATATAAAATCTCCTTCTCTAATTGTTTGTTTGGTCACTTACAATTATATCATGATGGGATTTTACTGTATAAAAAAAGATGCTAATTAGCATCTTTTTTTAATTTTGAATAGGATTCAATTTTAAAGTTTCACTATCATCTTTTACTAATCTAATTTTATTTACCAATTCCCTAGTCACATTAACGCGAGGCATAGAATGTTCTAACAAAGGTACTAAAATATTAAAAGCTCTTTTCTCCCTAATCTGGTTAAAAACACGATTTAATTCAACTTCTAATTCTTGAGCTGTCTTTATATACAAAATCGAAGCTTTTGATTGAACTTTTTTAAAATTTTCTTTAACTTCAGGAGCCACACCTTCAGTAGACCATATAACTCCTATCTCAGGACTATATGAGAATAATCTACTCTGAAAAGCATAGGCATTTCCCATTGAAAATTGTTTATCTTTTAATTCAAATTGAAGAAGATTATTATCAAAATGAACAAAAGCATCAATTTCTTCAGGACCTTCCTGAACATTAATAAGAATATCTTCATTGTTAATATTAAATTTTTTTAATACACTTACTAATAAAACAGTCATCCAATGATTTCCATTCAACATTTGATGCCCTAATTCTGTAACTGTTAACCACTCATCTAAATGTTCTTCATTTACAAGGGTACTACAATGAGGACATCTAATCCCTCGATCACCCAGTTCTTTTACAAGACTTTTTTCAGGAATAACATTGATTTTTTCTGAAGTTTTTTTACATAAAATTATAAACTCTAATGTTAATAAACCAAGCTCAATCATCTTAGTAATTAAAAGATCTTTATTAACAATTGCCTGAAACTTTTCATCAGCATCTCTTCTAAACATACCACCTGACATTCTTATTTTTTGTAAAACAGTACGAAAATCTTGTTTATATAATTCTTCAGCAATTACATAATCACTTTCTTCAAAATCAACTGATTCATAAGTTCTAGAAAGTTCTACGAACTTTTCATTCTTATTAATGAATTCTGCAAATTCATTGATATCATTAAAAGTAGAAACTAACAATTGAATAATTTCATTCAATTCACTTTCTATAGATTCATCATATTCAGGCATTATTACACATACCTCTAAATTACATTTCATCTCCATTTGATCTTTTTCGCCACCGAGAATTATCTCATCTTCATCAGAAAAAAGATGGAAAACAACATATCCTTTATCTGACCTTAATTTACAATAATTAGACCATTCAGAAGTTCTTGAACCCATAAATCTTCTAAAATATAATCTTTCAAAATAAGAATTTTCTTCATCCGTTTCAAAATCAAGCTTCGGAGATTTTTTTTCAATCCCCAATGCATCTAAATAAGCTTTAAAAGCTAAATCTAAAACAAATTCATATCCAAGACTTGGTACAACATCCTTTATCGTATCAATGAAACTTTGTTTATTAATTTCTTTCAAACCAAAATCATTACATCTTATAGTTTTTATATAAAACATTAAAATATCCCCTTTATCAAGTTATGTATTATTCAATTATAACAAGATAATGCCATAAAACATTTAAATACAAATAAAAACTATATTTTTTATTTATTAACTTTCATACATATTCTCTAAATTTATATATAAACAAAAAAGTAATCCTAATACCCTAATTATTTTCCCTATTCTCAAATGTAAACTTTTGAATATTAGTTTACATTCATTTTCCCTAAATCATTGACTTTTCAATGATTCCCCTGATATCCTCAATTTATATGATAAAAGTATACATTCAAAACACTATAAATAAAGAGGTCATAAAACCATGAACAAAAAACCACATCTCATTGATGTCCAACCTATCCGTAGCAAAGAACAAATCGAAGATATGAAATGGGCTCTTAAACGTCATTGTTCTGAACGAGACTATATTCTCTTTTTAATCGGCATTCATACCGGATTACGTGTTAGTGATCTACTTCAACTTGAAACCCAAATCATAGTAAAGCTAAAACGAAAAAAGAGAAAAGAATTTAAAATCAAAGAAGGAAAAACAAAGAAAGAACGCATGATTAACCTTACTTCTATTTTTGATGAAGTCTATTCGTATGCCCAAACTCTAGAAAGTACCTGGTTATTCCCTTCAAGAAAAGGAGATCAGCCCATTAATAAGATCCAGGCTTATCGACAATTACAAAAAGCCGGGGATTTTGCCAGTGTAGAATCCATTGGTACCCACACCATGCGAAAAACCTTCGGCTATTGGTTCTATAAACAAACAAAAGATGTAGCTATGTTACAAGAAATCCTAAATCATAGTACACCTCAAATCACACTGACTTATATCGGCATCAACAAAGAAGAAAAAGACAATGTTCTAGATTCATTCACCATTTAAAGAATCCACCAACAAAAAAAAGCCCCTTTAATAATCCAAGGGACTTCACTACTATTTAAAAGAACAACGCAACAAATAGACCAATCGTAATACAATCAGCTGCTAAACCAATTAAGACTGCAATAAACATGAACTTTTCCATACATTTTCACCTCTCACATTCAATTTTCACAGTCTTAATATAGAAGAAACATAGATGTATTTCGGATTTTCATAAAGAAAAATAAAAAAGAACTCCTAATTTAATTAGGAGCCTTCCATTATTCCTACTTCTATTTGCATTTTATTAAATAACTCTTCACATTCTGCCAAATACGCATCTTCAATCTTAGTAGGATCATTCCCTTTATATTTTTCACCAACTATTTCAAGCTTCTTTTTAAACTTAATTGTACTTTCTACATGCACAACTTTCAAAAGATAAGTCCATAACGATAACACTGCACTTTGCAATTTGTTTATCTGGCTTCCTCTATACTCCACTGGAAGTCCTTCATTCCATATCTTTACCGAAATCTCACCCCTCAAATCTCTATCAAAAGAATCCACCAATCTATTTAAATCAGTCTCACTTACTTTAAATTTAAGTTGATGAACATATTTATTCCTCAAATCATTCAACCTTTTATAAGGAATTTTCTTATCCAACGATAATGCTCCTAAAGCAATAGCTAAATTTATTTTATTCATAAACATAAATCTCTCAGTTAAAACAAGTTCCGGTTCCACCATATAAATTTTCAACAACTTTTCAAGCTCATGTTCAATATAAAGATGACCACGCAAAATTACTTGCAACTCATCCCCTCCAACAGTCGCATTCAAAAACTCCTGAACATCCTTATCAATTTTATTACCAACCTGTTCTTTAAAGCCTTCAAGTTTTTCTTTATACTCTTCAAATCGTTCTTCTAACCCTTTAGTCGGTGTCAACGTTTCAGCCACTACACACATCTCCATTCCATACAAATATACAAAACGATTATACCATTCCATAGAACCGCACAGACAATATCCCTTAAAACTCCTCTCTCTCCACGTATCAAAAATGATATATATTAATGGAGTTCTGAAAAATATTTTTATGTAGCAGCTTATTTTGATAATAGCTATTTAATAATCTTTTTTTAAAAAAATACTCATTAAACACAAAAAACATGTAGCTGCTACATAAAGCAGCTTGACTTTTTCGCTTATGGAAATATATAATAGGTATATCAAAACAAGGAAGGCGGGAATTTTCCATATGAAAATACATAATAAAATAGAAGCAGCTACTAGTTTTAATCCAACAAAAAAAACACATCAAATGGATATTGCTACAATGTGTGAAAAGATAAAAAACAATAAAATTACTCTACCTTTATATCAACGTGATTTAAGTTGGACATTATCAAAAGCAGTTGATTTATTTAACTTCCAATTGTTTGGTAAGGCACCTGTATCTCCAATTTCAATAAATGAAATTAGCGACGATACTGATAACTATGTTCCTCAAGTATCTTTTTTAAATAGAGAACTAATTTCACAATCTGAAATTAAAGGTGATCATCAATCTGTTGTAGATGGTCAACAACGTTTAACTACAAACTTTAAAGCATATATTAATCATGATAGTTTCCGAAATATTGTTTTAGATATTTCTAGAGGTATTTTTAGAATCGTAGATGGCAGCATAACAAAAAGCCAAATCCCTGTAGGTATTCTTTTCAATAAAGATGAAAAACTATTAATAAAATATCTTCAAGAAAAAGGTACTTTCACAGAATTATTTGCTGCTTTAATACTTGTGCGTACTAAAATAAGAAGCTATAACTATACAATCAACATTGCAGAAAATTTAACTGAAGATGAACAAATCGAATGGTTTGAAGTTTTAAATAATGCTGGTAGTAGAGTTACAACATTACAAATGAATTTCTCAAAATTAAAACTTCACAATTTAGATATTTATACTGATTATACAAATCCTTTTAAAGAAAAAGCTTTTGAGTATGGTTTTGAAGAATTATTTACACCATTTACAACAAATGTTTCTTATCCGATAGCAGCATTAAATCCTGCATATGAAATAATTGAAAAAGATGGTTATCACAATACAAACTATGCACCAATTCCATCAGATACTAAAGAAGCAATCCTAACAAAATTAAATGTTGATACATTGAAATCAATTATTAAACTTACATTAGAATCATTAGAAACAGCTTTAGAATTCATCAATAATAATGAATTACAAGAATATATTTCTCGAATGGATTATATTCTATATTTAACAGGTTTCTTTGTTTATCAAAAAAATGAACAATTAGAGGATCAAAAAATCAAAAAGCTTATTGAATGGGTAGAAACAATTGATTTTACAAATCAATCTAACAGCAGCAGACGCGAAATATTCTCAAATTTATTAAAATTACATGCTTCAGAAACTGAATATGTTATAAGCAAATAGTTTATAAAATTTTAAATACAAATTAGCATTTTTCAAAATTAAATAATAGTAAACCATAAGTACCAAAATAAAAA